>DATFAW010000147.1:0-8211 GCA_035254165.1 Paludibacter sp. | reverse complement strand
TTGATCCTATTTTTAACAATAGTAATACAAGTTCAAATCCGGATTATATCCGAACCGGGAATGTTCAATCCAATAACCTGACCCGAAATGTTATGGAGCAGGAAATTTTTCCTTATAAAGAAACTTTGGCAACGCAATCTTCGAGAATGACCATCTTGAACTTGTCATTTTACCCAACTGAACGTGGACCTTATAACCTGGATGTGAACAAAACGGCAGTATCGGATGGTATGAACCCGGATGGGACATTGGCGAGTCCGACTAAACGCTGGGGTGGAATTATGCGAAAGTTGGATGCTACAGATTTTGAAACATCGAATATAGAATATATCGAGTTTTGGATGATGGATCCTTATGTTAAGGATGGAATGGCAACCAGCAAAACCGGAGATTTATATTTCAACTTAGGCGATTTGAGTGAAGATGTATTGAAAGATGGTAAGAAATTCTTCGAAAATGGTATGCCTGCTGATGGAAAAGCTGATGACAGTAATACTCAAACAACAGTGTGGGGTCGCGTACCAAAAACTCAATCGACCGTTAATGCTTTTGATAATTCACCCGGGGCACGTAAAAATCAGGATGTTGGATTGGATGGATTGTCTACAGCTGCTGAATTTCTTTTTCCGGCGTATAGTGATTATGTGGCTGCTGTTAAGGCTAAAGTTACTCCCGATGAACTTACAAAAATGCAAAATGATCCGTTCTCTCCATTAAAAGATCCTGCAGGCGATAACTATCATTTTTATCGTGGTACAGATTACGATAATGAAAAACTGGATATCCTGACCCGGTATAAACACTTCAACGGTCCGGAAGGCAATTCGCCTGACGCCTCGGATGTAACCGAATCTTACGGAACCTCGGCTACTTCTATTCCCGATGGTGAAGATATCAATGGTGATAATACTATGAATGAATATGAAAAATACTATCAATATCACATTCGTATCAATAAGGATGCAATGAAAGTTGGTTCTAATTATATAACCGATGCTATTACGTATAATAAAAATACTGAAGCTGGCCCTGTTACCTGGTATCAGTTTAAAATTCCAATTCGCCAGTATGATGACAAAATAGGTAGCATCCGCAATTTTAAATCCATACGGTTTATTCGTATGTTTATGACCAACTTTGCAGAAGAAGCTCATTTACGGTTGGCTACGCTCGATTTAGTGCGTGGAGAATGGCGTAGTTATACAAAACCGTTATATAGCAGTACTTCTATGCCGGCTTCGGTGGGAACATTGGATGTACAGGCTGTTAATATTGAAGAAAATGGAAACAGATCGCCGATTAATTATATTTTGCCTCCGGGAGTGACCCGCGAAACTGATCCGGGACAACCACAGCTGTTGCAGCAAAATGAACAGTCTATGGTTTTGCGTGTTAATGATCTGGCTCCTGGTGATGCACGCGGAGTTTACAAAAATACTAGTTACGATATGCGTCAGTACAAACGTTTACAAATGTTTGTTCATGCCGAAAAAATGGTAGACGATCCTTATAACCTGAAAGATCATGAATTGACTTGTTTTGTTCGTGTCGGCTCGGATATGGTAAATAACTATTATGAATATGAAATTCCATTACGCCTTACGCCGGCAAGATCTGATTATTCGGGTAGCAAGCTTTCCGATCAACAAACGGTTTGGTACCCTGAGAATATGTTTGATTTTTCGTTTGATGTGTTTACCAATACAAAGCTAAAACGGAATAAAGCCAAACAAAGTGGTACATCCAATGTCTCAAATATGATACCTTATATTGTATCTGATCCGGATAAACCCTTGAATAAAATAACAGTTGTAGGTAATCCTTCTATTTCCGATGTTCAAAATATTATGATTGGGGTTCGCAATGGAAGTAATTCCACAAAATCGGGCGAAATATGGGTGAATGAGATGCGTATGTCCGAATTTGATGAGTCCGGTGGTTGGGCAGGTATGGCTAACCTGGCAGTCGGCTTGTCGGATGTAGGTACTATGAATGTCTCGGGACGTGTTGAAACTGCCGGCTATGGAAGTATTGAAAGCAATGTTCAGAATAGGCGATTGGACGATTTGCACCAACTGAATTTTTCCACATCAATGGAATTAGGACGCTTTTTGCCCGAGCAGGCAAAACTGAAAATACCGGCTTATTTCTCGTATTCCAATGAAACTGTTTCGCCTAAATACAACCCGCTCGATCAGGATGTTTTGCTGTCGGATGCGTTGAATAATGCCGGCAGTCAGGCAGCAAAAGATTCGTTGAAACTCTTGTCGCAAACGGTGAACACATCCAAGAGCTTTAATATCACCGGAGCAAAGGTAAATATCAAAAGTAAGACACCAAAGTTCTACGACCCGGCCAATGTGACATTCTCGTATGCTTACACCGAATCCAATCAACATAGCTCGGAAGTAGAGCAGAATCTGGTTAAAGATCAAAAAGGTTCAGTCGATTATAGCTTCTCTTTCAACCCGCATCCTGTTGAACCATTTAGAAAAGTAAAAATACTGGATAGTCCGGTATTGAAAATAATAAAAGATTTCAACTTTAATTATTTGCCAACTTCGATAAGTATGAGTTCTACCATGGATCGTCAGTACTCACAGATCAAGTTGCGCAATCTGAATGCAACTTCAACTGGAAATACGAATGATAATTTAGGCCTGAGTTCCAGTCGAGACTTTATGTGGAACCGTCAGTTCGATATTAAATGGGATTTGACTAAGTCCATTAAACTGGGTCTTCAAACAGCTATGAACGCCAGTATTATTGAACCAAAACTTACGCCCGAAATGGGGAAAGAACACTACGAATCGTGGCGTGATTCAGTTTGGTCGAACATTAAGAAATTGGGAGTGCCATACAGCTATCAACAAGTATTCAATGCTTCGTGGAGATTGCCTATTGACAAGCTTCCGATGTTGGATTGGATCAACTCAAATGCTTCGTATAATTCTAATTATAGTTGGAATCGCACGGCAACAATTGAAGGTGCAACAGAGTTGGGAAATATTGCCACGAGTATGGGTGCCTGGCAACTGGATGGTCAGTTTAATTTTGAGAATTTGTACAATAAGTCCAAGTACCTGAAAGATGTAAATCGTCGTTTTGGATCGCAATCTTCGCAGGGTAAGCCCAAATTTCAATCGAAGACCTATACCCAAAATGTAAATCTGGAGAAAAATAAACTGATCACCATCAATCACCGGTTAGGGAGTGAAAAATTTAAATTTTCGGCAGCTGACAAAACAGGCAAGCCAGTTACGTTGAATTACAAAATAAAAAATGCAACAACCATAGAAATCACACCAACCATAAAGGCGGACAGTATTATGCTTACGTTGATAAGTTTAGATCCGAATGTTCAATCGCAGGCTAAATCTACTGTCGATTTTATAGTTCGTGCGCTGATGATGGTACGTCGGGCTTCATTCACGTATCGAGAGTCGAATAGTATGGTTTTGCCCGGATTTAAGTACCAACCTAATTTTTTAGGTCAGCAAAGTGTTGACGGTGTTCTGGCGCCGGGTTATGGTTTCGTTTTTGGGTTTACCGATGTCAATACTATTAGAGAGATAAACAAAGACTGGTTGGTTTTTAATGATTCGGTAGTAACACCCGCTACCAATGCTTTTACATCCGATTTGGATATTAAGGTTTCGCTTGAACCTATTCCGGGTTTCAAAATCGATTTGAATGCCAAACGTTACCAGGCCAAGAATACTTCTACTCAATATATGTTCGAGGGTATGCCACAGACTTACACCGGAAGTTATAATATCTCGCTCATAGCATTGTCAACAGCGTTCAAACCTATGGGTAGTGCTACTGATAGCTATAATTCAGTGCTGTTCAAGAAATTTCTGGCCAATCGTCAAGTGATAGCCGATAGATTAAATGAAAAACTAATCAGAACCCAGTATCCTAATTCGGGTTTTTTGAAGACAAATAATTTGGGCGGTACCGATTATGACCCGACCAAGGGAGCTTATAATTTAAACTCTACCGACGTTCTGATTCCTGCATTTTTGGCAGCTTATACTGGTCGCGACGTTAATTCGGTAAGCACTAACCCATTCCTGTCGTTGCTTAGTGTTTTGCCAAACTGGCGGGTTAGTTACGATGGATTATCTAATATTCCTTGGGTAAAAGATCATTTTAAATCGGTGAGTCTGACGCATGCTTATACGTGTAAGTACAGCATTGGTTCTTACACATCTTATTCCACCTGGGTAGGATTGGATGGAGATAATTCGGCATTGGGTTATATCCGCGATGTACAAAACGATAACAGTGCTATACCATCTTCACCCTATAATATCTCGGATGTATCGCTTTCCGAACAATTCAGTCCGTTGATAGGAGTGAATGTAGCTATGAAAAACAGTATGACGGGGAAGATGGAATACCGGAAACAACGCAACATGGTGCTGAATCTGTCCAGTACACAATTAATTGAATCGGGGAGTAGCGAGTATGTGGTTGGGCTTGGCTATATTTTGAAAGATTTTGATGTTATACTCCGGCTAAAATCAGATAAACAAACCAAGGTAAAGAATGATTTGAAAATTAGTGCCGATGTGTCATACAAAGATATTAAAACCTTATTGCGCAAGGTGGATGAGGATATAACACAAGCTTCGAGTGGTAATAAACTATTTACACTTAAAGTGATGGCTGATTATGTATTCAGTGCCAAGCTTAACATCCAGTTATTTTACGACCGTCAATCTACTAAACCACTTATTTCGTCCTCTTATCCGGTATCATCTACCAACTTTGGAGTGAGTTTTAAGTTTATGCTGACACGATAATTGATCATTTAACGGTTCATTTTGTCCTGATATTTGATGTTGAACAATTATTTCTGACATTCTGCCACCCGATTTCTGCCAAAAACGGAAATCGGGTGTTTTGGCAAAATTATTGTCAGACTTATTTTGTCGATATAATTGACACCGTCGGATGGTTTTGTTTAAATAAACCGCTAAGACTTCTAAGTTTCGCAAAGGTATTTTGATTGTTGATTTGTTAGATAATCAATCAGATGATACTACTTTGTGGTTCTTTGTGTACTACCGGTAAATTGGGTTGTTCCATTTGCTGTAAGATTGATGATAGACAACGCTGTAATTGATTAATGAAAAGAAAAAAATATATACGTATAATATGAAGAATAAGAAACATACAGAAGAAACGCCTGAAGTAAAAGACGGTTGTGAAGTTACTGAAACGTGTCCAACTGCTGAGGCTGCTAAAGCTCCCGAAACTGCAGAGGAAGCTGCCGATCAGATTGAGGATGAAATGGAGGTGATGGCACAAAAATGTGCCGAACTGAATGACAAAAATCTTCGTTTGATGGCCGAATTCGATAATTATCGTAAACGTACTGCTAAAGAGCGCATGGATTTATTGAAAACTGCCAGCGAGAAAGTGTTGGTTGAAATGTTGCCGTTGGTTGATGATTTCGAACGTGGACTTAAAGCCATGGAAACTTCGGAAGATGTACAGGCCGTGAAAGATGGTGTGGATTTGATTTATTCAAAGTTTATTGCTTTTCTGGCTCAAAACGGAGTGAAAGCAATTCCTACCGATAATGAAACTTTCGATACAGAATTCCACGAAGCAATTACTACTTTTCCTGCTCCAACTGAGGACTTGAAAGGTAAAATTATTGACTGCGTTTCGAAAGGCTATACGCTGAATGAAAAAGTGATTCGTTTTTCTAAAGTTGTTGTAGGAGAGTAATCTTGGCTAGGGACAAGTCGCGACTTGTCCGTACGTTGATTCGGTTATTGGTATAACCGAATCAACAAATCAACAAAAAATAAATAAGCACATTAAATATATGTCCAAAAGAGATTATTACGAAATACTTGGAGTGTCTAAATCAGCTTCAGCCGAAGAGATAAAGAAAGCCTACCGCAAAAAGGCCATTCAGTATCATCCCGATAAAAACCCCGGTGACAAGCAATCGGAAGAAAATTTTAAAGAAGCAGCCGAAGCCTATGAAGTGCTGAGCGATGACCAAAAACGTCAGCGCTACGATCAATACGGACACGCTGGAGTAGGTAGTGCAGCCGGAGGCGGATTTGGCGGCGGAAGCATGAATATGGAAGATATCTTCTCTCATTTCGGCGACATCTTTGGCGGTCATTTTGGCGGATTCGGCGGATTTGGTGGAAGCCAGCGCGGTGGCGGTGGACAACGGGTTCGCAAAGGTTCCGATCTGCGAGTGAAAGTAAAACTGACACTGGCCGAAGTGGCTGTCGGTGTTGAAAAGAAGATAAAAGTAAAGAAACAAGTTGCCTGTTCACACTGTAATGGAACGGGCGGTGCCCATGGATCGTCGACCACCACTTGTACTACCTGTAATGGTCAGGGTCGTGTAATGCGCGTGCAAAACACCATCTTGGGGCAAATGCAAACTGCTGCCGAATGTCCAACCTGCGGTGGCGATGGTAAGATTATCAAAGATAAATGTACACATTGCAGCGGTGAAGGAGTTGTACGTGAAGACGAAGTAATCACCATCAACATTCCGGCCGGAGTAATGGAAGGCATGCAACTGTCGGTGAGTGGAAAAGGAAATGCAGCGCGTAGGGGAGGAGTGAACGGCGATTTACTGGTACTGGTAGAAGAAGAACCGCATCCCGAATTGATTCGCGACGAAAATGATTTAATATACAACTTGCTGCTAACAGTTCCGATGGCTACGCTGGGTGGCTCGGTGGAAGTGCCTACCGTGGAGGGAAAAGTAAAAGTAACTATTGCTCCGGGAACTCAACCAGGCAAAGTATTACGTCTGCGTGGTAAAGGATTACCGAACGTGAACCGTTACGGAACCGGTGATTTGCTGGTAAATATTGGAATTTATATTCCCGAAAACCTAAACAAAGAAGAAAAAGCGGTTATGGAAAAGCTCGGTAAATCCGACAATGTAAAACCCAATGCTGCTGCTTCACGCAATTTCTTTGCACATTTTAGAAACATGTTTGATTAAGCAATAATAGCTCCAAAGTGAGAAGAACCTGATTGAATTGATTTCAATCAGGTTCTTTTTTTTTGGGCGATATGCAACCCAATAATGTATATTAAATGTGGCGTTTGGTTTTAGTTTTTGTCAATTATTCTGAACTTCGGGTTAGCAATTACCGGATACTATCGGATTTTCTCCATTGTGTGGTTTCGGCGTTATTCTATATTTTGCCAGATAGTTTTGTGCTCTTAAAATAGCTTCTCGTGCTTGATTTTCAAGAACTTCTTGTTCTGATTGAAGAATATCTTGATATATCAGATTTTCATTGACAAAGACCACAATCATTATGGATGTCAAACGGAAAGGCTTCTCAGAAACGGTGATTTGATAATTTTTTGATTCTGCAGTAGCTCTCCAGCCATTATAAAACAGATTATAAAACTCATGTCCGGGTTTTGTTTCTGTTTTGTTTACCAATAAACCATCAATTTCGATTTTTGTATCATTCAATTTGATGGGTTGGTGAATAACCTGTTCAGTTTTATAAATGACTTTCATTGTGTATGGTTTTAAATTTTCATAGTATGTGAATTGTTGTAAACTCGTGAATAATAGATCTTTTATCCTGCCAGATTAAGAGCAAATGTAGGTGTTGCTACTAGATGGCAGTAGGAATTAGCTGTACAAAAACGTTCAACAGAAAGGATATGTCCAACTGTAGTTGTGAGAGTAAATAAATTGTGAATACTGTTTTTATTTAAATGATATAATAACATGCTTGAATTAAATGCTACGACAATCTAAAATTAATTCATGCTTATTGTGTTAAGCTGCTGGCGCTTTTTAGGTGATGAATCCTGCTCTTCATTGGTTATGAAAGCATTGGCACTTGTGTAAGATTTCTGTTTGAAGGCTTTAAAGAAAGTAATGTGGCATTGGTAACGATACTTTTCAATCAAAAATTACTTATTTGTTTAAATAAAAGTAATTGCATATGATTGAAAAACAGAACTGTAATGGTCTAATGTAGTCCATGATTAAAATTGTAAATGAGAGTAGCTTACAATATAATCAAGCGTTGCCGTAAAATCAAATAGTATATCTTCTGATAAATTACTGATGAGTCTTAACTAAACTCGTCGATATCACGTAGATGTTTAGCGTAAAAACTACATAAATAGATTAATGTTATTCTGTGTTTATGAAATTTGTAGGCGGCAAATGTAATAATAAAT
>DATFAW010000146.1:0-4873 GCA_035254165.1 Paludibacter sp. | reverse complement strand
AAAAAATAATAAAAAACCTTTTTGCTATCAATTCCATCATAAATGTGTCATCGATACATGCAGTCCGTGGTTTTGATGAAATAAAAAATCATAAATACTCTAAATAAATAGATGAAAATATATTACCAACTGCTTGTTTATTAGATTGTTGGTGTTTTAGTTATATTCAATTAACGTTATTTCCGTTTAATTGTACCATAACTTCCATTTTTAGTGTTAATTTTGTCAGCTTAAAAATAGATAATGGATAAATTGCGATTTCAGAGTTTTGGAAGTGGGAGTAGTGGAAATTGTTATTTTATTGGCAATGCGTCTAATGGATTACTAATTGATGCCGGTCTTGGTGTTCGTTCTATTCGCAAATGTTTACGAAACTTAGGTCTTGATTTTGAAAATATATGGGGAGTTTTTGTAACTCACGATCATGCCGACCACATTAAGGCTGTTGGCCCAATAGGAGAAAAACATCGGGTTCCAATTTATTCAACCCGTAAGGTTCACGAGGGAATTCAGCGTAGTTATTGCGTTACAGAAAAATTATACTCAAGTCGGAAATATATCGAAAAAGATGAAACGATTCAGGTGGGAGATTTTAAAATTACGGCCTTCCATGTTTCTCACGATGCAACTGATAATGTAGGTTATACCGTTGAATACAAAGAAAAGAGGATTACTTTTGCCACAGATCTGGGCTTTATAGGTGCAGAAGTTGCAGCACATTTAGAAAAAGCCGACTACATGGTTTTAGAGTCAAATTATGATGAACAAATGTTGTTGCAAGGTTCGTATCCTATTCATTTAAAGAATCGTATTGTTGCTGAAACCGGACATTTAAGCAATGATCAGGCGGGACTTTTTCTATCGGAAATATTTAATGAACGAATTAAACATATCTTTTTATGTCATTTGAGTAGGGAAAATAATTTACCGGAATTGGCTTATACAACTATTCAAAACCACTTGGAAAGTAAGCAGGTAATTGTTGGAAGAGATGTTCAATTGGTAACTTTAGACCGGTTGAATCCTTCTGAATTGTATGTGTTTTAAAATGAGCTGAAATTCAAGAGCAAAGAACTAAGAATAAAATATAAATAACGGAATTTGAAATAACCAGGTTCCAAATAAAAGTTTGTATGTCGTTAAATTTAGTGATTATTCCTACTTACAATGAGAAGGAAAACGTTGAGAACATTATTCGTGCTGTTTTTAGTCAACCAATTCCATATCATATCCTTATCATTGAAGATGGTTCGCCTGATGGAACCGCTTCCATTGTAAAAACATTACAAACTGAATTTTCAGACAGTTTATTTATGCTTGAACGACAGGGGAAGCAGGGTCTAGGAACGGCTTATATTGCTGGATTTAAATGGGCGTTGGAGCATAATTACGAATACATTTTCGAAATGGATGCAGACTTTTCGCATAACCCGGTTGATTTAAATCGCTTGTACGATGCCTGTGCCAATCAAGGTGCCGATGTGGCTATCGGTTCGCGCTATGTGACAGGTGTAAACGTGGTTAATTGGCCAATTGGACGTGTTTTAATGTCATATTTTGCATCAAAATATGTTCGTTTTGTACTTGGTGTACATATTGCTGATACCACTGCCGGGTTTAAATGTTATCGTCGTGAAGTGCTTGAAACCATTGAATTAGATAAAATACGCTTTAAAGGTTATGCATTTCAGGTAGAAATGAAGTACACTGCTTTTGAGTGTGGATTTACATTGAAAGAAGTTCCAGTAATTTTCATTAATCGTGTTTTAGGAACATCTAAAATGAATAGCGGAATTTTTGGAGAAGCATTCTTTGGAGTTATTCAATTGAAAATAAGCAGTTGGTTCCGTAAATTCCCGCAAAAGAAGAAAAACTAAATATAACCTTCAAGAAAATGAATTCCATTCAACTGATAAAAAATGCAACCATTGTCAATGAAGGCCGGACCTTTATTGGGTCAGTTTTGATTGTTGGGAAGCAAATAAAAACTATTTATGAGTCCGACCAAGTGGTGGAGATCACAGGAACTTATACTGAGATTGATGCTACGGGTTTGCTTCTTTTGCCTGGAATCATTGATGATCAGGTTCATTTCAGAGATCCGGGACTGACTCACAAAGGAGATATATATACCGAAAGTAGAGCAGCCGTTGCAGGTGGTGTAACCTCGTATTTCGAAATGCCTAATACGAAACCACAGGCTACTACAATTGATTTATTAGAAGAAAAATACAGCCTGGCTTCACAGAAATCGTTTGCAAATTATTCTTTTTTAATGGGTGTTACGAACGACAACTTTGATGAACTTAAAAAGCTGAATCCACGCAATGTGGCTGGAGTCAAAATGTTCATGGGTTCGTCGACAGGTAATATGTTGGTGGATAATGAGAAAACGCTAAATCAGGTTTTTTCGGAAATCCCGTTGTTGATAGTTACCCACTGCGAAGATGAAGCAACGATTCAGCGTAATATCCAACATTACAGGCAATTATTGGGTGATAACATTCCGGTAGAGTATCATCCGTTGATTCGCAATGCGGAAGTGTGCTATAAATCATCGTCATATGCAGTGGAACTAGCCACAAAATATAATTCACGCTTGCACGTTTTCCATTTATCGTCGGCTAAGGAAATGTCATTGTTCTCTTCTGATATTCCGTTGAACGAAAAGCGAATTACAGCTGAAGTTTGCGTTCATCATTTATGGTTTTCCGATGCTGATTACGCTAAACATGGCAACCGTATAAAATGGAATCCTGCTATTAAGTCAGAACTGGATCGGTTGGCGTTGATTGATGCCGTTAATTCAAATAAAATTGATGTTATTGCTACTGACCATGCACCACATTTGTTGTCCGAAAAAGAAGGATCATGCTTAACTGCAGCTTCTGGCGGTCCACTGGTTCAACATTCGCTGGTTGCCATGCTGCAAATGGTAAAACAAGGAGTTTTTACGTTAGAAAAGGTAGTTGAGAAAATGTGTCATGCACCGGCTGAACTGTTTCGAATAGAAAAGCGGGGATATATTCGTCCAGGATATTTTGCCGATTTAGTGCTTGTCGATCCGAATCGTTCGTGGGTCGTTAATACAGATAATATTCTATATAAATGCGGTTGGTCGCCTTTCGAAGGTACAAGGTTTGATGCTTCAGTTTTACAAACATGGGTGAATGGAAGTTTGGTTTATGATAATGGCCAGTTTGATGAATCGCTTAGGGGAGAGCGTTTATTATTTGAGTGTTAGTCAATTGAAAATAGAATGTTATGAAAAATAAAGTTTTGATTTTTTCTACTTTAGGGCTAATTTTAATTATCGCTGCTTTGGGCGTCTACTTCTTATCTAAAAAAGAAGCCAAGTATATTCATAATGAAGGTGAGGCTCAGGGAACGACCTACTCGATAACTTATCTTCAACCACAAGGTGTTGATTTACAGGCTAAAATTGAAAAGCGTCTGCATGAGTTTGATTTATCGCTTTCTACTTACAATCCAAATTCTATTATTTCACGAATTAATAGAAATGATACAACTGTAAGAACTGATTTGTTATTTGAAACTATGTTTAATGCTTCACAAGAGGCATCTGAGCGAACTAATGGTGCTCTTGACATCACAGTAGGACCGTTGGTTAAAGCTTGGGGATTTGCATTTGGAAATAAAAATCATAGTAAGTTGCCCAATGTCTCGGATTTTTTGCCTTATGTGGGTTATAAAAAAGTTCGTATAAAAGATCATAAACTGATTAAAGACGATCCACGCATTTTGATTGATGCCAATTCGATTGCACAAGGATATTCATCGGATGTGATTGCTGAATTGTTGAAAGACAACGGCTGTAAAAATTATATGATTGAAATTGGCGGTGAAGTTGTTTGTAAAGGAATGAACCCAAAAGGTAAAAAATGGCGGATTGGAATTGATAAAGCAATTGATGATTCTACAAGCACGACAAACGAAATACAAACAATTCTCTCTTTGACTGATTGTGCTGTTACTACAGCGGGTGGTTATCGTAAGTTTTACGTTAAAGATGGCAAAAAGTATTCGCATGTAATAAATCCGCATACAGGCTATCCAGTTGATAATAATTTGTTGAGCGTGACAGTGATAGCTCCAACAGGGATAATGGCAGACGCGTATGATACGCCTTTCATGGTGTTAGGTGTCGATAGTTGTTTGAAAGTATGTAAAAGTATTCCTGGATTGGAATGTTATTTGATTTATATCGATAAAAATGGGAAGAATCAAGTGATTTATACCGAAGGTTTCAAGAAGTACTTAACTCAATAATTTTCAACAAAGGAGTATAATTCACTTCTTGTGTTAAATAGGATCGTTTTATTTTTTTATTCATGATTAAATAACTATTTTTGCACTCCAAAATTTTTTATGAAAAAGACCTCATTTTTCCTTTTAAGTGTTGTTTTAACCCTGTTTTCGTGTAGTGATTATCAAAAATTACTGAAATCTGACGATGCTGAGCTGAAATATAACAAAGCTGTCGAGTATTTCGATAAAGGTGATTTTATGCGTGCCTCAACCCTGTTTGATGCTATCGCAACTTATTACAAAGGCTCTGACCGATCTGAAACTGTTCTGAATTATATGGCAAGATCGTATATGGGTCAGAAAGATTATTATTCGGCAAGTGAGTATTATAAGACATATGTAAAGACTTATCCGAAAGGCAAGTATGTTGTTGAATCAAAGTACCAGATTGGTTATTGCTACTATCTGGATTCGCCGGATGCACGCCTTGATCAATCGGCAACTTACAAAGCTGTAGCTGCATTTCAAGAATTTTTAGATATTTATCCAGACAGTGAGCGAGCAAAAGATGCCAATAAGTTGTTAGAAGAATTGAATAATAAAT
>DATFAW010000145.1:0-6066 GCA_035254165.1 Paludibacter sp. | reverse complement strand
GGTTAAGCTGGTTAAGGCTTCTGAAATAGAAAGTTATAAAGAAATTCTGCAATATGATATGTTGATCATTGGCAACCCAACGTATTTCTGGAACGTGAACTGGGAAATAAAGAAAATGTTGGACATTAACTTCGGCAAAATCTATATTGCCAAACGCAATGAGTTTAAAAAGATGAAGCATGTTGTGTTTTCGATGTGCGAATATGACAAATGTGGCGAAAGAGCTAATAAAGAGATGGAATCTGCCATAACCGATTGCTCGGGAAAACTGAACTATTCAATGGTATTTGAAGTAAAATCGATACCACAATTTGAAACACAAATAGCAAAATTGGCTGCGGGTACAGACAGCATAATGACTGCGCATTCAAAATAAATTATTGCCAGTCTACACTTTTTTATAAATACAGTTATTTGATAATTGGAAATAAAATGGGCGTACGATTAAGAGAAATAAAATATAATTCGGAAGATTATAAAAAGGAACTGGCGCTTAGAGATGAAGTGCTTAGAAAACCTTTGGGTTTGAGTCTGTACGATGAAGATCTCACGCTAGATGAACATGATTTTCATTTGGGCGTATTCGTAGGCAGTACGATTGTAGGAGTTCTTATTTTGACCAGAATCAGTGCTGATGAGCTAAAAATGAGACAGGTTGCAGTAGCTGAAAAGTGGAGAGGCAAGACGGTTGGGCGGCAAATGGTGTGCTGTGCCGAGCAATGTGCTGTAAGTGAAGGATGCAAAATGATAGTGTTAAATGCTAGAAAAACAGCCGTTATGTTCTATGAAAAGCTTGGGTACGAAAAGATCGGTGAAATGTTTCTGGAAATAAGTATACCTCATTATAAAATGTGTAAACACCTACCTGATAGTCTAAGGAGTAAAATCAGTTATTCAAATCGAAATAGCATATGGGGACAATAGCACAACTTTTAATAGGGTTGGTGGCACTTGAGCATATTCTATAAAAGAGTCCGGCACGTGGTTTTAACCATACGCCGAATCTATATCAGTTTGCTAAGCATGCAACTTAAACTATCTGTAATGGTTTAAAAAGCAAGATTAGTAAATTCGATTGTGGAAATAATCGCTATGTTTGTAGTTTTATATATTGAATACTATGACCCCGCAAGAAATAAGCAAAAGTGAATATATTGCACGAATTAATCGTGTAATGGAATATATTGAACGTCATATCGACGAGGCCGTTAATCTGGATTCCATGGCGCAAATAGCGCATTTCTCCCCGTTTCATTTTCATCGTATATTCACCGTGCTTGTCGGCGAAACCCCCGCTAACTTTTTGCAGCGTATCCGCATCGAAAAAACAGCCCAACAATTAAAAGACTGTCCGGGCAAAACCATTAGCGATATTGCATTCGATTGTGGATTCAGTAGCGTCTCTCTGTTTAGCCGTACATTTCGAAAACATTTTGGTGTGAGTGCCAAAGAATACCGTGTATCCGAGAAACCGTTGTTAGTAAAAGATGGCGTTTATTATAGCAAGATTGGACAACCGCTGAGCAAGAAAAGTAAACTGATTGTTACCCGGAATGAGGAACTTTGTCCCGATAAATTTAAACAACTCATTCTTATGGAAACAAAAGTTATTGTAAAAGAAATGCCCGAAATGCAAATGATTTATTGTCGTCACACGGGTGCATTTAATCAGATCGGACAGGCTTATGGTAAACTCATGCAATTTGCAGGTCCGCGTGGATTGCTTAACTCGCCTGATGTAAAAACGCTTACCGTTTATCACGACGATCCATCGGTTACTGAAATAGACAAAGTGCGCCAGAGTGCTTGCCTGATTGTGACTGGCGATGTAAAAGTGGAAGGCGAAATTGGTAAAATGACCGTTCCGGGTGGAAAATATGCCGTTGGGCATTTTGAAATTGTAGAAACCCAGTTTGAACAAGCATGGAATACCATGTGTCTTTGGCTTACCGAAAGTGGCTACGAACCGGGCGAGGGTTATTCCTACGAAATGTACTACAACGACCATACGAAACATCCTGAACGCAAATTTATTCTGGATATTTGTATTCCGGTAAAAATGCTTTAATTCTCCTGAACGTAAATGACACAAATTAATACAGGAATAATACCGTTTCTGAAAATTTGTGTTGTTTACGTTCTGACTAAAAAAGAGTCTAATGAAATACGATTGGAAAAAGATGGAGAAAGCTTTCTATTCTCCAAAAAATAAACCGGAGAAAGTGATTATTCCTCCGATGAACTTCTTTAGTATACGTGGGGAAGGAAATCCGAATGATTCGTTTTTTGCCGATTATATTGGCGTGTTGTATGCTTTATCGTATGCGGTTAAGATGAGTCCGAAATCGGGGAGTGTGCCGGATAATTATTTTGAATACAGTGTTTATCCACTCGAAGGAGTCTGGGATGTTAATGATGAAGCTAAGCGCAGACCCATGGATAGACTGGATAAAGATTCGTTGATTTTTAATCTGATGATTCGCCAGCCCGATTTTGTTACAGCCGAATATGCAGCCGAGATTATTGAACGAACTAAAATAAAAAAAGCGCATCCGTTGTTGGATAAAGTGAAATTTGAGCAGATAGAGGACGGCAACTGTATTCAAATGTTACATCTTGGAAGCTATGACAGTGAACCTCAAAGTTTCGCCGAAATGGAAGCTTTTGCCGAAAGTCAGGGATTAATAAGAAAATCCAAAATTCATCGCGAAATTTATTTGTCGGATGCTCGAAAAACCCAATCGGGAAAGTTGAAAACTGTTCTGAGATTTCAGGTATGATGATTTCTAGCGAAATAACCCAAGACTTACAGAAATAACCTCCTGTTAAGCCTTGGGATATTTTGATTATTGAAAATTCTTCAATTCGTCCAATAAAATCCGGTTCTCTTCCGGTGTTCCTACGGTAATGCGCACACAACCCATACACAACGAAACCGTGTTGCGGTTACGTACAATAATACTTTTGTCTACAAGGTAATGATATACGGCATTAGCATCCGGTACTTTCACCAGTACAAAGTTGGCGTCAGTGGGGTAGATGTGCTGTACCAGAGGCAACTTTTCCAACTCTTGAACTAAAGCGGTTCGTTCAGTCAACAATGTTTTTACCCAAGCTCTTGTCTGATCTGCATTTTTTAGGGCGGATAATGCTTGTTTTTGTGTCAGGATATTGACGTTGTACGGGTATTTTATTTTGTTCAGTATGGCAATGATTTCAGTAGATGCAAATGCCATTCCCAGGCGGATAGCTGCACTTCCCCAGGCTTTGGAGAATGTTTGCAGAATCACCAGATTCGGATATTGTGATAAGAACTCAGAAAAACTACCTTCGGACGCAAAGTCGATATACGCTTCATCGAGTACCACGATACCTTCGAACGAAGTTAATAATTTGACAATTTCCTTGCGGTCTAAACTGTTCCCTGTCGGGTTATTGGGTGAGCAGAGCCAGATGAGCTTTGTGTATAGGTTGGTTGCAGCCAGTAGACTATCGGCCGTAAACTGAAAATTCTCATCTAACAACACTTTGCGGTATTCCACATCGTTTATAGATGCACATACTTTGTACATGCCGTAAGTTGGTTCAATGGCCACTACATTGTCTATGCGTGGCTCACAAAATGCACGGTACAGTAAATCTATCGGTTCGTCGCTGCCATTACCCAGAAAGATGTTTTCGGCTGGAACATGTTTGATTTTAGAAAGCAATTCTTTTACTTCCCACTGCAATGGATCGGGATAGCGGTTGAATGGTGCATTGTATGGATTTTCGTTTGCATCCAAGTAAACCGACGCTTCACCTTTGAATTCATCGCGTGCGCAAGAGTAGGGTTGAAGGGAACGTATATTTTCCCGTAATAATTTATCTATATTCATGTTGTTTACTTCGTGTTATTAATTGATAACTGTCCACTGATAACTGTTCACTGAAAGAGCTATCTGCGGTGGCTGCTGTATCTTTCTTCAACCGGTTTTTCTTCGTTCAGGCGTACTTTCACTGCATTGCTGTGTGCCATCAAATCTTCGTTCTCGGCCATCAGGATGATCGCATTGCTCAGGTTTGTCAATCCTTCCTGGGTAATTTGTTGGAAAGTAACTTTGCGAACATAACTATCCAGGTTCACACCGTTATAGGCTTTCGCATAACCGTTAGTTGGCAGGGTATGATTAGTTCCAGAGGCATAATCGCCGGCACTTTCGGGTGTGTAATTTCCTAAGAACACAGAACCTGCATTGATAATGTTAGCTGCAACACCCATGTAATACCGGGTGGAGATAATCAAGTGTTCGGGCGCGTATTCGTTAGTCATTTCCACAGCTTCTTCCAGGGTTTTTAGCACAATGATTTTGCTGTGTTCCAATGCTCTCCGGGCAAATTCTTTACGTGGGAGTTGTTCCACTTGAAGTTCTATTTGTTCCAATACTGGCTCCACCATCTTTTCGCTTACGGTAATCAGAATCGATTGGCTGTCTACACCGTGTTCGGCTTGTGAAAGTAAATCGGCAGCTACAAAGACAGGGTTGGCTGTTTCGTCGATAATTACTTCTACTTCCGAAGGTCCGGCTGGCATATCAATTGCCACGTCTTTCAACGAAACTAATTGTTTGGCAGCTGTTACATATTGATTTCCGGGACCAAATATCTTATAAACTTTAGGAACTGTTTCCGTCCCATAAGCCATGGCAGCAATAGCTTGCGTTCCACCTATTTTAAAAATGCGATGAACACCGGCTACTTTGGCTGCATACAGCACAGCCGGGTGAATTTTTCCTTCTTTATTTGGAGGCGTACAAAGCATTACTTCATTGCATTCGGCAATTTGTGCCGGAATGCCAAGCATTAAAACTGTTGAGAATAGCGGTGCAGTTCCCCCGGGAACATATAAACCAACTTTTTGAATGGCGATGGCTTTTTGCCAGCAATATACTCCCGGCGAAGTTTGAATCTCGGGTAAATCGTGTTGTTGTTCCGAATGAAATTTCCAGATATTGCGTCGTGCCATTTCAATGGCTTGTTTCAAGTCGGATGATACCAGTTTCTCTGCTTCGGCAATTTCTTCCTTGCTGACTTCAATGGCATCCAGATTCACTTTATCAAACTGTTCGGTATATTTCTTCACGGCTTTGTCGCCATGAGTCCGAACATCATCCAATACTTTTTGCACTGTGTCGAACAATGAGGTGCTGTCGAAAGTGGGGCGAGCTAAAAGTGTTGCCCAGTCTTCACGTGAAGGATATTTGATAACTTGCATAATATGTTGTTTTGTTATTATTTACTTACTACGTTCACGATATTTGCTTCGCGATATTAATTGATATTTGCCGATGACGTTTTTTTATTGATAACTATTCACAGGCGGCTGATGATTGTTTTGCTATTTTCTCCCACTGGTCATGCAATTGTTTCATGTCATCAAAAACTAAGTCGGCTCCATTATCTGATAAAATTTTCGGATCTAATGGTCCGGTATTAACTCCGATGGTGAATAATCCGGCTGCATGAGCAGACTCCACACCCAATGGAGCATTTTCGATTACCACTACTTCCCAAGGTTCTACCCCCGACTTTTTCAACGCTTTTAAATACGGTTCCGGATGTGGTTTTCCGTGTTTTACATCGTAAGCAGTAATTGTTTTATCTTTATGAAAAATTCCCGGAAAATTTGCTTCCAGGTTGTGAATCAGTGTAAGTTGACCGGAACCGGTAACCACAAATATTTGTAAGCCTTGTGTTTTGACTTTTTGTAATAAATGAAAAACAAAAGGTATTTGTTCTGTTTTGCCATAAGCTTCAAAAAGGCTTGACTTTAAATGATATATTTCTTGTTTCTCTTCTTCGGTAGCCGATCTTCCGTGTTCTTTTATGAAGATTTCGTCTATAGTCGAGGCTCCGGTACGCCCTTCATTCATGTATGCCTGATGTTCAGTGAACGGAAGGTTCTTTTTGCGTAGGGCTTGCACCCAGGCGGTAGCATGAAATTTCATTGAATCGAATAGGACACCATCCATGTCAAAAAACACTGCTTTGGGATTAAATTCCGGATAATTTTTAGTTTGAATAAAT
>DATFAW010000144.1:0-6448 GCA_035254165.1 Paludibacter sp. | reverse complement strand
GAACATCAAACCACCATAGCATATCAGTTGTTTTCTTTGAGTACACGTCTATGGAGGCACTTAAACGATCTTTTAGAACACTCAAATCCAAACCTATATTATATTCGGCAGATGTTTCCCATTTTAAATCCGGATTTGGATTAGAACTTACGACTAATCCTGGTTTCCATGTTCCGTTTACGTAATAATAAGAACTACCCAAAGAATAGCGAGTCAATGATTGGTATGGATCATTTGGAATTACACCGGTTACACCATAACCAGCGCGCAGTTTCAGATTATTCAACCAGGTAAAACCTTTCATAAATTCTTCGTTGCTGATGGTCCATCCGAGAGAAGCTGAAGGAAAAGTACCCCATTTATTGTTTTCCCCGAATTTAGAAGATCCTTCCCTACGAACACTGATCAAGGCATTGTATTTATTGGCATACCCGTAACTTACACGTCCGAAGAAACCGGCAAGTTTATTATCATTTTTATAACTGCCCATTCCTGCCTTTCCCAATTTTAGAGCAGAACCTATTCCCAGATTATTATAAGCGAAAAAGTCTGTTTGATAATCGTAGTTGTTAGCATTAAATCCTTCATTTTCGTTATATTGGTAACTATAACCTACTAAAGCTTCAAGACGTTGGTTGTTGAGTTGTGCATTATATTTTGAAGTGATTTCTAAGTTATCTGTGTGACTTTCACCTTCTGACTGATAAGCATAACCTGTATGATTTTCCATTTTTTGGCTATAGTACTTTGAGGTATAATATCCTTTATCATGACTGTTAGATGTGTTTTTAGCCAGCATTAAGTTTGTTTGCCAACCTTTTATCGGTTCTAAGGTAATGTTACCCGTCATACGTGTATATTCTGATTTATATTCACCTTCACGCTCCTTAATCATACCTATTGGATTGTAGTAATTAAGAATCTGGAAGTTTTCATAGTAACTTCCGTCTTGATTGTAGATTGGTTCAGTAGGATTATGAATGATGGCTTGTCTGTAAATATTAGATTCTCCATCGTTGTTGGCATTTGTTGCACTGTTCTTGTGTAAACCCTTCACCATATTGAACTGAACCTTTAGCATGTTATTCATCATCCAATGAGAAATATCAAAGTTCATTTTCATTTCATTATTGTATGTGTCAATAATAACCCCTTCCTCATTCCGATAAGTGAAATCAGCAGAATAAGTAGTTGTTTCTGAACCTCCTCTAATATTGAAGTTATGATTGTGCGTAAATGCTTTACGGGTAATAGCATCCAACCAGTTAGTATCATATCCTTTATCTGTATAGTTGGTTAATCCCTGACGGATTTCATTTGCTCCCATAAAATCAAGAGTCTTTCCAAATTGAGAAACTGAAGTATAACCGGAATAACTGGCTTGCGTTTTAGATCCACGTTTCCCAGATTTAGTAGTGATCAGGATTACACCATTGGCACCACGCGTTCCATAAATTGCTGCAGCAGAAGCATCTTTTAATACATCGATAGAGGCAATGTTTTCAGGGGCTACGGTTCCTAAGTTTCCTTGAATTCCATCTACTAAAACCAACGGACTGGAACTTCCTTCCATGGAAATAATGCCGCGCAACCGGATAGTTGATTCGGCGTTGGGATCACCGCTGCCTTTGGCAATAGTCAGACCTGCAATTTTCCCTTTAACTAGCTCAGCTGCATCACCAATTTTACCGATAGTAAAATCTTCCGATTTTACACTTGCCACAGAACTGGTCACATCACCCTTGCGTTGGGTTCCATAACCAATCACCACTACTTCATCCACCAGTTTGGAATCTTCCTGTAAGGTTACCTTAATGGTTTTGCTATTTCCAACGGCAATTTCCTGCGAAGCATATCCGATGTATGAAAAAACCACGACCGGTTTTTCACCTTTCACAGTCAGTGCATAGCTTCCATCGGCACTACTTATTGTTCCATTGGTAGTGCCTTTTTCTTTAATGTTTACGCCAATCAGGGCTTCGCCTTTAGCATCTACTACCCGTCCTCTAATTGTTGCTGTTTCTTGCTGTACAGCTGCAGAAGCGGCTTTTACCATACCACTTGGAGCTGCCGATAACTGGCCGATACTTATCCAGGCCGTTAGAAACGCACAAGCTGCAAGCTTAAACAAGCTTTTACTAAAAAAGCAATTTGTTTTTTGATTTACATTCATGTTGTTTTAAATTTAAGATTACATAATATTTAAGGTGCAAAATCTTTTTTACTTCACTTTCCATTCAATAACTCCACCCGATTGTCCATCTTGAAGTTTGGCTACTATTTTCAAACCTTTCGTTTTTACAGGGACAAAGTCCAGGTTATTGTATTGGTCTCTCAATGTTGTGTACGCTCCTTTGGCTTCCACTTCTTTCCAGTTTTCGCCATCTTTGTAATACAGTTTCCAATTTTCAGGTACACGGTAGTTTCCATCGTATTGATCAAAATCAAGCCAATAAACCTGTACATTAGAAACCGTTTCTTCTTTTTCAAATTCATACGCCAGTGTTTCGGGTGTTCCTTTTTTCATCCACCAGTAATGATATGGTTTAGATGTATCTGAAGAACTTTTAGGTTCCCATTGGTCATTTACCCCCCAGGTCGATTCTTCCGGAGATGAAATCAGCGGTGCATCATTTTGAATAGGAGCTTTCATAACCACCGTTTGTGCTTTCGAAGCAATGGTAGGCAATGGAGTCGGATGAGTATATTGTGCCGAAGCAGGAATCCATACAGCCATTTCACCTGTTCCCCGGTTATTCCATGTTGAATAAGGAATAGCCGTAAATGGAACATCTTTTTCTTCGCCACTCAATGATACTTCTTTAGCATTGCCTTTCAATACCATAACTCCGTTGAGCAGGTTTTTCTGGTAAGTAAAGTTCATCTTTGAATTTTCGGGAATGTATTTATTGAATACGTGTTTATCACCCTGATCAGTTCCTTCGAGACAATATACAATTGGCCCTCTTTCGATCGCAAGCTTTCCCTGGTCATCTTTTGCATTCTCATGAGCCTGAATTCGACGAACAGGCATCGGTAGGTTCAGTTCAATTACATCTCCGCTTTTCCATATACGGTCTATAGAAGCATATCCATTGTTTTGTGACAGTTTTACGACTTTACCATTTACACGAATCTCACAAGCTGCCAATGCTTTTTCTGTGAATTTATAGAGGTCAGTTGGAACAGGTTCGTTTTCGGCCCACCCCGGTATGCGAAGGTTAATAGCAAACTTTTGGTTCTTCAACGGTTTTACAGTAATTTTAATTTTGCCATCCCATGGATATTGGGTTGCCTGGGACAGGGCTACTTCGTTCTTATCTGTTTTGACCTTACCAGTACTTTGAATGTATAGGTTTACAAAAATATCATTATCCCGGGAAGCATACATATATGTTGGAACAGATGCCATGAAGCGTGTGATATTTCCAGGGCAACAAGCACATCCAAACCATGCCTGGCGTTCGTGCTGTCCCATCGATTCGAGGGGATTGTCGTAGAAAAATTTATTCCCGCTCAACGATACTCCTGAAATTACGCCATTATACAAGGCACGCTCCAGTACATCAATGTATTTGGCATCGCCGGTAGCCAGAAACATGCGTTGGTTCCAGTACACGTTGGCTATAGCAGCACATGTTTCGCAATAAGCCGTGTGGTTGTTTAGTTCGTAGTTAGGACCAAAGCCTTCGCCTTGTGCCCTTGAACCGATACCGCCTGTGATGAATAGCTTTTTGCCAGCCATATTATCCCAGATACGGGTAAGTGCGTGGAAATAGGCTGTATCGTTAGTCAACGAGGCTACATCTGCCACACCCGAGTACAGGTATCCTGCACGAACCGCATGCCCTACTATTTCATCTTGTTTCAGGATAGGCTTGTGATCCTGGCTGTATTCGTTTAGGCGATGTCCATCGGTACCACGGCCTGTTTCTTCGACAAAATATTTGGCCATATCAAGATATTTTTTGTTTCCGGTAACCTTGTATAATTTGCAAAGTGCCATTTCAATAATCGGATGTCCTGATGGGCGATGAATTTGTCCTTTATCTGGGCCAAAAGTCTTACATACCAGATCTGCATTTTTTATAGCAACGTTTAATAATGTCTTCTTTCCGGTAGCCTGATAATGGGCAACTGCTGCTTCATATAAGTGTCCGCAGTTATAAAGCTCGTGGCTGTTTATTCTTTCCCAGCGAGCACTGCCCCACCATCCCGAAAGCCGGGTACAGTTGTTGGTAACGCAGGTGGTCAGGTACCCGTCCGGTTCTTGTGCTGCGCGAATAAGATTAATTACACTGTCGAGATACGCATCCAGTTTCTTGTCGTATTTTACGGCTAAAGAATAAGACGCGCCTTCAATGATTTTATACGGATCGGTGTCGTCGAACGAAAAGTCGCCTTTGTGTTCTCCTTTGATCAGTTTACCCGCTAATGCGAAGTTGTCAAACCGTCCGTTCTTCTCACACTCTTTGAAAGCGGATGGAATAGATACGGTACGATTTGTTTCTATGCGGGGAGCCCAGAAGTTATCGGTGAAATGTACTTCGGTAAACGATACTTGTTTGATTGGCTCATGAGATTTGCTTTCAGCCTGGCAATGGAAAAAGAGTCCCACTGCAGCCCCCAATAAGGTGGGGCGTAACGATAGTTTCATAAATTAGATTTTTGTTGTTTGCAAATAAATACAATATATTCCTCACGGGATAGAACAATAATCCATTTTACTGGTAAAATAGTCTATCTCCATTTTTTAATTATTCTGTTTAATTGTATCACAATCAGACAATTAATCATCTTGTCTGATTGTGTCAGTTGTTTACATAGATGTTTTAATTTAATTTCCAGTTTTTTAGATCAGATAGTCCTACAGTTTAATACATTTTCCCAACTGCTACGCTTTAGGCTGATTGGGGGTGTTATGGATGAATCACATTGTTGATAGGTAAATCAATTTCGGGGAAATACCGGAGTAAGAGCTGATACATCTCAGGGTCGTAAGTTTTGAGCTTAGCACGCCGGTTATTGGAATTGTGCACTCCGTTCGGAGAATCGGAATACCGGTTGCAATTAAAGAACGATTGTACGGTTTCGGCAAAGTACTCTTCTTTGTTTGTCAGTGCATATGTTTTTACCCATAATCCTTTTTCACGGGCATGATTCAACATCGTTTCCAACTCGTTGTTGAAATCAGGATGTACTCCCACAATACCGACTGTGTGTATCAGGTGTGCAAACTCGTGAATCAGGATATTCTCGCCTTCGTAGCGGTCACCAGCCAAACAAATCAGATTCTCTTCGCCGCAACTTGAACTCAAATCGCCTTCGGGAGAGCCGCCAAAACCACGTGCCCGTTTGTTCCAATAGGCTATTGAATCCGGGCTATTGCAGATGTTTGCATATTCCGGCAAATCGCACACTTGTTCTTTGGCACCAATAACCATCACTTTACACTTGCTGTCAATCATTTTTTGAGCCACATCCGTGCATTTGGACAACATCCCGATGATAATTTCGCGTGCTTTAATGAGTGCCGCGTCGGAAACATTTTGTGAACTTATTACCGGAATACCATTGGCATCCACGTATTTTTTGTAAAACGGATTCTGATGCAAAGCTTCGGGCACAGCCGTTACTTTTACCACTTTCTGCCGTGTCAGCTTCATAGCAAAACCACCTCCCTGAGCCAAATGGATATTCAACACAGAATCCCGGGTGATGTATTTTATTTCATGTTTATAGTCCTGCGCCTGTTTGTTGGCATTCGCTCCATCCTTCATGAGTTCCACCTTGTAGGTAGCATCATCTTTCAAAAAGTCGAAGCTTAACCGGATATCACGTTCATCCCAGTTGGTAAGCGTACCCACCTGCCAGTTGTTTCCATTTCGGCGAGCCGACACGATATATTTGCCTATTTCGCCTTGCAGAATCTTTGTTTCATCGGTCTCCAATGCCAACGAAGCAATAAAGCTGGTACACTCCTGCTCTTTCCTGTAAGCGGTTGGATTGTCGGCAAGCATAGTCAGCGGAGAATCGAATACGATATAAGTGGCAAGTTGATGACAGCGTGTTCCCTGACTCATCGGATTGTAATATATGTCTTTGAAATCTTTTTTGGTAGCATTGCGCATAGCTCCCGGTGTATAATCTACCGGTCCGGCTGCCAAGCGGATGAATGGAAATGTGACATCGTAAAGCGGCATATCTTTTTCGGTGGTACTCCACTTCATCTCCTCCATGCCGAATACGCTTTCGAAATTAATGATGTTCGGGTACGTGCGGTTCAATCCTGTAGGGGTATAAAAACCATGTAAGTCTAACGTCAATTTATACTTTGCAGTCATTTCGGCTATCCGGTAAGTCATTTCCACCGCTTTCTGATCATTTCTGTCCAGAAAATCGACTTTGAAACCTTTAATTCCTAATTGGGAATAATACTTACAGGCTT
>DATFAW010000143.1:0-3318 GCA_035254165.1 Paludibacter sp. | reverse complement strand
GAAAATTGAAGACAGAATCAACTTCCAATTTACACCCATCGAAAAATGTATCTCCGATGCGTGTAAATTTCTGTTGAAAAAGTAAGAATTAATCGGATTAAACCGATTAGAGAATTTCTTTAAAGCTTGTCAAAAACAAGTCTGCATCCGATTTTGACAAACACAAAGGAGGAAGTAAGCGAATGACATTTGTTCCGCTTGCTCCAGTAAATATCTTTTTCTCGAACAATAAGCGGCTGCGAAGTTCTTTAACAGGTTGTTCAAGTTCTATCCCTATTATCAATCCCGTACCTCTGACCTCTTTTATTTGGGGAATTTTATTTAACTCTTCAATCAGATAATTGCCAATTTTTTCAGCATTTTCCATCAAGTGCTCAACCTTGATAATATCGAGTACTGCAATAGCTGCAACACAAGCCAGATGGCTGCCGCCGAACGTTGTACCCAACATACCATGCGATGCTTCGAACATGGGGCTGATAAGCACACCACCAATCGGAAAACCATTGCCCATTCCTTTGGCAACCGTGATTAAATCCGGACGAATGCCGGCATATTGATGAGCAAAGAATTTCCCGCTGCGTCCGTAACCCGATTGTACCTCATCCAAAATCAAAATAGTTCCGGTAGCTTTACACTCTGCACTCAATTCTTTTAAAAACTCAACTTCTGGAGTGCGAATCCCACCTACACCCTGGATACCTTCAATAATTACCGCACAAACATCTTTCTTCTGTAAAGATTTACGCACAGCATCTATATCGTTAAGAGCCAAAAATTCAACATCAAATCCTTCATTTATCGGTGCAACAATTTTTGGATTATCGGTTACACGTACGGCTGCCGAAGTACGGCCATGGAAACTTTTATCAAAAGCAATTACTTTACGCCGGCCAGTATGAAATGAAGCTAATTTCAAAGCATTTTCATTAGCCTCGGCTCCGGAGTTTATAAGAAAAAGCGAATAATCTTCGTATCCGGACATTTTCCCTAATTTCTCAGCCAACTCCACCTGCAATTTATTTACAACAGAATTGGAGTAGAAAACCAATTTTTCAATCTGTTGAGTCAACTTTTGTACATAATATGGATGCGAATGACCAACCGAAATTACAGCATGCCCACCATACAAATCAAGGTATTCAATTCCATGATTATCATAGGTTCTACAGCCTATTCCTTTAGCAATTTCAATATCGAAAAGCGGGTAAACGTTAAATAAATTCATCTGTTTCTGAGTTAATTACATTGTCGATATTTCAGCGAACAAGAAATTTAAATTAAATTTGCATTTCACTAAAAATGAATACAAATGTAATTCAAAATTTAGATACACTCAAACAAATACATTAAAAAAATAATGTAATTTTACGCTGATTTTATGCAAAAACTTTTTTTTACAAACAATAAACGTGCACACTCATGAACAAACATGTAACAATCTACTGTAAAAACACAAAATCATATCACGCCTATCCGTTAGGAACGTCACTGATTGAAATATATCAAGATCTAAAAATTGAATTGAAATATCCGGTAATGGCTGCACGGGTTAATTACAAAGTGGAAGATTTGAACTTCATAATTTACAAACCAAAAGATATTGAATTTATTGATCTAGGCACATCATCCGGAATGCGGGTATATGTGAGAACTTTATGCATGGTATTATCAAAAGCAATTTCTGAATTGTTTCCGCAAGCCATTCTTCAGATTGAACATCCAATTTCAAAAGGCTACTACTGCAAACTGGAGAACATGAATGAGCCCGTTACACCTGAAATAATATCGCAAATAAAAGAACGGGTAAATCTAATAATCTCACAGGGAAAACGCATTATTTGCGAGGAAAAACAAACCAAAGAAGTAAAAGAATTATTTGTAAACAAGGATCTCAAAATTGACAAAACAGCACTTTTCGAGACACTCGGTAATCCTTACTTTCGCTATTTCCGGATCGATGATTACATTGATTATTATAATGGCGTACTATTGCCATCCACCGATTATCTAAAAATCTATGATTTAATCACGTATTACGACGGTCTCTTACTTTGTACTCCTTGTCGCGAGAACCCGGTGGAATTAGAAGAGTTTGCTTTTTCTCCAAAGATGTACGACATCTACAAAGAATATGTTAGTTGGAATAAGATCATGAAAATAAACAACGTAGGCGATTTCAATATTGCCTGCCGCAACAACCAGTCGTTTAACATGATCAAAGTATCGGAAGCCCTGCACGAAAAGAAGGTAGCTTCTATTGCCGATATGATTTCACAACGTGCGCAAAAAGTACGATTTGTTTTAATTTCAGGACCATCTTCATCCGGAAAAACAACATTTAGCAAGCGTCTTTCCATTCAATTAATGGTTAGCGGACTAAAACCTGTTACGCTTTCGCTCGACAATTATTTTGTGAACAGGAATGATACACCACGGGACGAAAATGGAGAATTAGATTTTGAGCATCTTCACGCGCTTGATTTAGTCAACTTCAATCATAATCTTAAACAATTGCTTGATGGAGAGGAAATTGACATTCCATCATTCAACTTTGAAGAAGGCAAACGCCACTACAGAGGCGAAAAACTAAGATTACACGAAGATAGCATTCTAATATTGGAAGGTATCCATGCATTGAATCCTGAATTGATTCCGGATATACCAACTGAAACAACATTCAAAATTTACGTTTCGGCACTTACAACTATCCCAATCGATAACCACAACTGGATTCCCACTACCGACACGCGATTATTGCGTAGAATCATTCGCGATTCGCGCTTTAGAAATTATTCAGCACAAGAAACCATTAGTCGTTGGGCAAGCGTTCGCAGAGGAGAAGAAAAATGGATATTCCCGTATCAGGAAAATGCCGACGTATTATTCAATTCTGCACTACTATTTGAATTGGCGGTATTGAAAAGGCATGCAGAGCCTCTTTTGGCAGAAGTGCCTAAATACTGCGATGAATATACTGAAACTCATCGGCTGATAAAATTCTTAAATTATTTTGTTCCAATTTTAGATCGTGAAATACCACCCACTTCGTTGTTGCGAGAGTTTGTTGGAGGAAGTAGTTTTAGGTATTAAACTTAAAAAACCGATTACTATTCAGATTGATGTAGTAAAATATATTTGAAATGTAGATTTTTTTATATACTTTTGCCACAAATTTGTTTACAAGCTGGTTTTTTATTTCAGTGCAAGAATAAAGAAACCTCTTTATTCTTGTTTTTCTCATTTTAACCATCTCTTTTTACGAGACGCTATCCTAAGAAGTACTTATCGTGCCTCTTTACAATCATATCAATATCT
>DATFAW010000142.1:0-4549 GCA_035254165.1 Paludibacter sp. | reverse complement strand
TAAAGGAACAGAATATGAAGTGACTTTATTCGATGCAAATAATCAACAGGTTTCAAGCAAAAAGCTTAAGACAAACGAATTTGGATCGTTTGCCGGTGAATTTGTGTTGCCCCAAGGTGGACTAAACGGTGCTTATCGTATTCAATCGGGTAATTATTCTGAAGCTATCTGGGTGGAAGAATATAAGCGTCCGACTTTTGAGGTGAAGATAGAAAAACCTAAAGCCGAAGTTAGCTTTGGCGAAAAAGTAACATTGGCAGGGAATGTAAAAGCCTATGCCGGAAATGTTATAGGTGATGCAAAAGTGAAATACCGGGTCGTTCGTCGTCCGCACCGCTATTGCTGGTGGTTCCGCGAGCCGGATAAACAAGTTGCAAACGGAACGATCAGTTCCAAAGCGGATGGAACTTTTGAAGTATCCTTTATTCCTGAAAAATCAAACGTTGAAGTCTTATCGATTCGTGGACAATTCTATACGTATACTGTTTATGCCGACGTAACCGATCCAAAAGGAGAAACCCAAAAAGGAGAGCAGTCGCTTTCGGTGGGCGATAAGTCCTTGTTCATATTAGCCGAAGTAGCCACTAAAATTGAGAAGAAACAAGCATTTAATATCGATGTTCGTACAGAAACGTTGAATGGCGAGAAGGTGCATTCCGTTATCAACTATACGCTTTGCCGGTTAACCGAAACGGATAAATATGAAGAAGAAGTTACTGAAGATATTGCAGATGAGGTTGATGAAATATCTGATCTGAAAGTTGCAGAAGAAGTGTTTAATGGTACTTTTGATACGGACAATAAAACATTGAAATTAGAATTAGGCAAGCTTGTTTCCGGTCGCTATAAAATACAGTTCAATACCACGGATGCTCACGGAAAGAAGGTGCTCACGGAAAAAACATTTGTTCTTTATAGCGTAGATGATAAGCGTCCACCGGTTAAAAGTTATGTTTGGATGCTGGCTCCTAAAACTGAATGTGCTGTTGGAGAGACTGCGCAAATTCAATTTGGAACTTCTACCAAAAATTCGATGGTTTTGTATGAAGTAATGCAGGGAAATACGGTGTTGGAAAGCCGTTGGGTACCTTTCTCCGACGAAATAAAAGTGTTTAATGTCTTGTTTAAAGAAAGTTATGGCGCAGGTGTAACGGTAATGTTCACGTTTCTGAAAGATGAGCAACTTTATACAAGGAGCGTTCGCCTTACTCGTAAATTGGCTATAAAAAAACTAACTCCAACCTTAAGTGTTTTCCGTGATAAATTGCAACCGGGTGAAAAAGCCGAGTGGACAATTACAATCCCCGAAAGTGTTGATGGTAAAAGAACTTCTGAATTACTGGTGGACATGTACGATGCTTCACTGGATGCATTACGTTCTCATAGCTGGCAATTTAATCCGGCTTATCAGGAACCTCTCATGTATTCTCCGCAATGGACTTCAAACGGAAAAAGATATGGGTCGGGCAGTGCTTCCTTCCAGATTCCTGTTGCGTCAGTAAAAGGATTTGATTTTAATCGGTTGAATTGGTTCGGATTAAATATGTCGAATATATCGAATAGAAATAGAATAATGATTCGAGGTGTATCAAGCTTGAGAACTAGTGTGAAGCAAGAAAATTTAGCTTTAGATGAGGCTGTAGTTGTCGGTTATGGAGTTCAAAAGAAAACGCTTATGACTGCGGGTATTATTTCAATAGCCGATGTAAAAGGGAACGATGGAATAGGTAGAGATATTGCTGACATCAAAACAGAAGTTCCTGTCCAAATCCGCACCAACTTCAATGAAACGGCATTCTTTTATCCGCAATTACGAACTGATGCGCAAGGCAATGTGAAGTTTAGCTTTACGGCTCCCGAAAGCCTGACGCGCTGGAATGTGAAGATGCTGGCGCATACACCCGATTTATATTTTGGACAAGGCGAAACGCAGGTGGTAACTAAAAAAGAACTGATGGTACAAATGAACTTGCCTCGTTTCGTGCGTCGTTCGGACAAATTGGTGTTGAGTGCCAATGTTATTAACCTGACGGATAAAGCTCTGACTACCACTGTGCAGTTTGAATTGATAGATCCGGCTACCGAAAAACCGATTCAATTGAAAGATGTAGCACCAAAGACTGTAATGCTTGCAGCTAACGAAACTAAAGCGATAGAGTGGGAGCTAACCGAATTCTCGTCCTACGAATTGGTGACTTGCAAGGTAGTGGCGCGTGCCGGTAATTTCAGCGATGGCGAGCAGAAATACTTGCCCGTGTTGCCCGACAAAGTGTTGGTAACCGAAAGCATGCCGCTCATTATTCGTGGCGATCAGACCCGCATGTTCAGCTTCGAAAGCTTATTGAAAAACGGTTCAAAGGTAGATACCAAAAATCTGTCGGTGGAATTCTCGTCGAATCCGGCTTGGTATGCTGTACAAGCGTTGCCAACCATTGCAGCCCCTCAAAATGATAATGCGTTGGATTATTTTACTGCGTATTATGCCAATAGCCTGGCCGCGTTTATTGCCAATTCCAATCCTAAGGTTGCAGCAACTTTCGATCGTTGGAAAAAGGCAGGTGGCAGTCGTGAGGCATTGCTCTCGAATCTGGAGAAGAATAGTGAGTTGAAAAATATGTTGCTCGAAGAAACCCCTTGGGTGATGGCTGCCAAAGACGAAACCGAGCAAAAACGCCAGATTGCATTGTTGTTCGACCTGAATATGCAGAAGAATCAAGCTCAACAATACCTGGATAAACTTATTTCGTTGCAATTGCCTTCGGGTGGTTTTGCCTGGTTCAAAGGCATGCCCGAAAGTCGCTATATTACGCAGGAAATTGTATTGAACCTGGCACGGCTAAATAAAATGACTAAGTCTGATTTGCTTACTGCTTATCGCTTACCGCTTACTGCTGCTTTATCTTATCTTGATTTGGAAATAGCCCGTGATTTTGATAATTTGAAGAAGTACAACAAGAATTACGATAAGGAAATGTCGATTGATAACATACAGTTGTTTTACTTGCATCTGCGTTCGGAATATCCAACCATTCCTGTTGATAAGTCTGCTCAGGAAGCCATGAAATTCTACACGGCGCAGTCCGAAAAATACTGGACGAACCTCACGCTCTACGGCAAAGCCATGATGGCGGTGGTAGCACAGCGAAATGGTAAAACTCAGTTGGCAAACGATATCTTGAAATCCTTGAAAGAAAATGCCCTGAAAACTGACGAATTTGGCATGTATTGGGCAAAAAATACGTCGGGATATTTCTGGAACGAGCGCCCGATAGCCGTACAGGCAGCTATTATCGAAGCATTTGCCGAAGTGTCGAAGAATCCTGCAGATGTGGATGAAATGAAGATTTGGTTGCTTAAACAAAAGCAAACCCAGCGCTGGGATTCGCCTATGGCAACCGTTGATGCTATCTATGCGTTGCTCAACCAGGGACGTGATTGGTTGGCAAACAATGGTTCGGTGAAGATTACGGTTGGAAACACCTTGCTGCAACCTGCAAGTACTGAGGCAGGAACGGGTTATTTCAAAGAAACTATTCCTGTAGCTGCTGTTCGTCCGGAAATGGGAAAAGTGACTGTCTCGTCAATTGGGAGCGCGACTTCAAGTCGCACCCCCAATAATACCTCGATTGGTTGGGGAGCGATGTACTGGCAGTATTATCAGGACTTGGACAAGGTAACAGGACAAGGTGGCGCATTGAAAATCACGAAGAAGTTATTTGTAATCAAGCCAGGCATTGAGGGCGCGACTTCAAGTCGCACTCTCAATATGATTCCTGTTGAGCAAGCCAAATTGGTGAAAGGCGATAAAATCATTACCCGATTGGTTGTTACTACCGACCGCAACCTTGAATTTGTGGCGTTGAAAGATTTGCGTGCTTCGTGCTTCGAACCGATCAACCAACGTTCAGGCTGCGAATGGAAAGAGGGCGTTTGTTATTACCAAACCACCAAAGATGCTTCTACACAATTTTTTTTCTCCTACTTACCAAAAGGAACATATGTTTTCGAATACGAACTTTGGGCAAATGCTGCGGGAGAATATACCAGTGGTATTGCTTCGGTTCAATGCCAGTATGCACCGGAGTTTGTAAGTCATACGGGAGGGGAGAGAATAAAAATCAATTGAATTAAACTGAGAAAAAAGAAGTCGGAGAACAACATATACGTTGCGCTCCGACTCTAACAAACAGATCTAAAAGGTTAATTTAGATTGCAATGTGCAAAACGTGATGATTTCAGGTATTTAGAGTTATGTTATATTTTACCACCAAGGTATTGGGGCTTTATTTGGCTCATCTTTAATTTCTTCATGTCTCTTGTTAAATAGTTTCTTTCCATTTGTTCTCGGTAGAGCGTTTGAAAAGTATGTTTTACCATTCATTACATCTGCAATGGCTTGTTCAACTTCATTGATACCTGTTGATTTCAAAATATATCCTTTAACTCCAAGTTCAGTCATTTTTTTATAGTATTCATCATCTCCAAACATTGAGAAAACAATAATTTTCAAATCAGGCACTAGACCTAATGCTCTTAGAGTAGCTTCCAT
>DATFAW010000141.1:0-3374 GCA_035254165.1 Paludibacter sp. | reverse complement strand
TAACTGCGACGAAGGCTGGAGGAGCCATTCGCCAAACAACGGTAGCAGGTTAGTTACGCTACAGGGAACAAGGGAGTAGGCAAACTTAAAATACAAAGAAAGCAAAGATGTAATATACTTAAAACAAATACACGCTTATATCTAAATGTTTTATTTATTATAAAACTTTTCAATGAACTTTTTGTAGAAAGTGATAGATGTGTAATTTGTGAACAAAGAGTATCTTTCTTTAACTGTCCGCACTTAATAAAATTATATCAAACTATAGAAACAATCAAATGAACATGAAAAAGAGAATATTGATTTTGTTGTATTTAACTCTTGTTGCGAAAATGACATTTGGACAACAAGTTCTTGGTGAGTTTACTGGTAATGATCAGGTAGAATGGCCTAAAGTAATTTGGTACAGAGATATTCAAAATGGCTGGGATGAAGGGTTAATAAAACATTCAAGCTCAGAAGGTGTTTTTGGAAGAGCTGGATTCGGAATCCATTTGCACGAGAGTCGAGATTTTACATTTTTATCTACAGGATGGAATACACTATTTAGTATAAAAGGAGGTACTGGAGATGCTTACCTAAAAGGTAAATTAGGCATTGGAATGACTTCTCCGCTTGCAGTAATCGATGTCTTTGGAGGAAATGGCACATACGTTCAACCTACAGTTAGATTAAAAAGTAATTCCTTGAGCCAAGCTTGGTCTTTAGTTAATTTGAATGGTGGAACATTTGATGAAACAAGCGATTATATGATTGGTCGAGGGGATAATTCCTATAATGATGGAAGAGCATTAACCATTCATATTCCAAGTAGATTGAATTTATATAATGACACAGGTAAATTTCCTCAAATCGCATTCGTTTCTTCAAATTCGACAACATTAGGTTACATACAAGCTGAGACAGGTAACTGGTATATAAAAGGGAGTTTAGGAATTGGAACAACCTCGCCTGGAAGTGGAATTAAACTTGATGTAATCGGAACAATTCGTGCAAGTGAGATTAAAGTGGATTTAAATGGTGCTGACTTCGTTTTTGAGAAGGGGTATAATTTGATGTCTTTGAGTGAATTAGAGATGTTTGTAAAAAACAAAAAACATCTACCAGAGGTGGAATCGGCAAAAGAAATGAAAGAAAATGGAGCCGATTTAGGAAGCTTAAATTCAAAGCTTCTACAAAAAGTAGAAGAAATGACGCTATATATGATAGAACAGAATAAAAAACTTGAACAACAAAATAAAAAGATAATGGCATTGGAGAAAGAAATGAAAAGAAAAAAGAAACGGTAGTGGGAAGTCTGGAAAGCAGGGGTTTCCCTTCCGTCAGTGGACGGACAAGACATTGCGAAGGCACTATGCTAAACAGTGATAGAACAAGCTATGAGGAACAAGGGCGGCATGCAAAAAACAAATTCTGAATTTTATGAAAACTTAAAATATCTGTAAATATGAATAAAGAAATATTAGTTGACTCTCTTGAAGATGTTATACGTTCAAGAAAATCTATTAGGACTTATTCAAAAGAATTTCCTAATGAAGAAGTTGTAAAAAAGATAGTACAATCAGCAATTTATGCACCATATAGTCGTGCAACAGGTTTACCCTATCAGGAGATACGGAGGATATTTATTCTTTCGCAAAATACAGAAAAGATTGAAATAGCTAGAGAACTACTTCTTTCTGAGATGAGAAAAATTTCAGTCAAAGTAAATCGTTTGTTGTTCTTTTTCCCATTCTTAAGAAAAAGAATGGGACCTTTTGCAAATAAAATTGCCATTCAGTCAAAAACAGGGATACCTTCGCTTAACGATGCTGCATATTACGTAATTATAGCTGAAAAGAAAGGATTTCCGCTAATGGCGAAGCAGTCCATAGCATACGCAATGGAAAATATTTGGCTAAGTACGACAGATGCAGGATTAGGTTTTCAACTAATTACAGAAACCGGGATTCTGTCGGACAATAAACAGTTTTGTGATTTACTTGGACTACCCAAAGGATATCAACTAGACGGTTGTGTAATTGGCATTCCCAAGAGTACTACAGCTGCTGAATTGAAACAATTCGATTTTGACAAGTTCGTGACTTGGTTATAATCTAGGTTTTTTCCCTGCTTTTGGGGTTCTGCGACCCGTGACAACACAGAGTGAATGAATGAGAATATTTTTATCAGAAACTATTTTAGTGGCACAGGCTTGTATCAGTCAGGAGCTTTTTCTTTTTGCTAAAAATAAAAAAAACAAATTACAATGATTATTGCTCAGAATGAAGATGTAATACTTCGGGACATAGAAGAAACAGATGTTTTTAAACTTGCAGAATATGCAAATAACGAAAAAGTCAGCATCAACCTAAGAGATGCTTTCCCAAGTCCTTATACTATTCAAGATGCAAAAAGATTTATTGAAATGGTCAACAAGCAAAATCCAAAGACATTTTTTGCAATTGAATATAGAGGTGAGTATGTTGGAAATATCAGTTTATCGGTGGGAACTGATGTATATAAAAATAGTGCAGAAATTGGATACTTCATTGGAGAACCATTTTGGAATAACGGAATTACAACAAAAGCTGTAAATCTAATGACCAACTTTGGTTTTGAAAAATTAGGCGTTGTAAGGATATACACAGGAGTGTTTGGTTTCAATAAATCCTCGCAACGGGTACTTGAAAAATGCGGTTTTGAAAAAGAAGCAATTTTCAAAAGTTCAATTACCAAAAATGGTAAGATTTATGACGAGATCCGATTTTCAAAAGTGAAAGTAAATAATAGAGGCTGACATAATAAGAAAATTAGAAATACAAGAATTTTTCCTCCTGTCATGTCGGACATATTTTAATCCGAAACAAACAAATCCGCTGGAATGATTAAGCAGCTAAGCGGATCGATCACTTGATCCTTATAATACAGTTACGACGAGATTACAGATCTCGTCGACCAATGCGAAACTTTGTATATTTAATAAACATATAAAATTGGAATATGGAACCAATAATTGAAACTGACAGGTTGTTTCTTAGACAGCTAACACTCGAAGATACTTCCAGCCTCTCTTTAATCTTATCTGATCAAGAATCAATGAGGCATTATCCTCATGCGTTTTCAACTGAAGAAGTTGAAAAATGGATAGAACGAAATATTGAACGCTATAAAAATGATGGATTTGGACTATGGGCTGTAATACGAAAAGCAGATAATCAGTTCTTGGGAGACTGTGGAATAACATTACAGAATATTGATGGTGATATTTTGCCAGAGATAGGTTTTCATATCATTAAAACGTTTTGCAATATGGGTTATGCAACAGAGGCGGCGGAAGCCTGTAGAAAATATGCAATGGAAGTATTAGGGTATAAATCAGTTTACTCATACTC
>DATFAW010000140.1:0-4341 GCA_035254165.1 Paludibacter sp. | reverse complement strand
TTCAACTTTCGTGGTTGCGAACTTTTCATCAATGCTACAACCTCTTGCTGTGTCATAGCTTTGTCGTATAACCGGGCACTGGCAATGTATCCGCTGAAGTTTTCGGTTGGTTCACCCGAAGCACCAATCAGAATATCTCCTTTTTCAACAAAAAGCGAAATTGGAGTTTGTGTATTCAGCTTTCCATCTACATACACATTTTCCAAAGCCCCATCGAATGTCACCAGAATATGATGCCACTGCCCTTTAGCCGGAATTCCTTTGTAAGGCAAATCCACAGCACCATCGCCATGAGCCACTGCTCCATAATTACCTGTGCCGTACATCAAAGCAGCGTAGGTAGATTGTAGCATATTCTCACGGGAGTTCCATGCCAGCAAACATTCGCCCATTTCGACTGTAGGATTGTACACCCAAATCGAAGCAGTAAACGGCAAATTCCAATCGAGACTGGCAGGAGCTTTCTTCGACAATTTAAAGTAGCTTTTGCCATCGAAATAAGCAGCTTTAACGCCATCAATCGTCTTTATCTTTACAACAGGAGTTCCACTTGCTTCAAAGTACCCTCCAAGTTTTCCTTTGTTGGGAACTTTGGTAATTGTTGAACCCACTTTAAGCGCATCGGCATTGAAATCGACTAACAAACTTTTAGTACTTTTTGCTCCCGGATCTGCTTTTGACTCTGCATTTTGATAAGCCGGAACTTCAAACAAAATATTGTACACTTTCAGGTTCCACACGGCGGGAATAATTCCTGATTTTTCAGTACCGGTAACAGTCAGTCTTACGTATCGGGCCGACATGTCATTATCATCAATCATTGGGCTGCCGCAACGGCGATTAGTTGTTTTATCACTGAATAATTGCCAATGCACACTATCGGTAGAAACCTCCAGTTTATATTGGTAATAATAGGTCGGATATTCAAACTGTGTCAGTACACGTTTCACTTGCTGTTGTTTACCTAAATCCACAACCAATGATTGAGGCATATCACTGTTTGCAGCTTTCCAAAGTGTTCCGTTGTTATCATCCACTGCATTTTCGGGAAGATAACTGTAATCGTAACCCGCGTGGCTGTATGCTGTTGGATTGGAAACGAGATGGTAATATGAACTGGCACTTACTTTTGCCTTAAATGCTAAGTTAGGTGCTGTGATTTGATTCTTTCCTAACAAACCAATCCCTTCATGAGTTGGAACAACCTTTTCTATCGTTACACTATCCGAGAAGATTAGTTTGTCGACACACACCTGACGGAATTCGCCGTTAGTACCATGCGGATTATCGTGACGGTGATATACAATATAATAATCATTCCCTTCTTTCAAAATGGAGTGATGACCGGGACCATCCACTGTTCCATCGGTGTTGGTAACCAATATGGGGCTATTTTTACCGGGAGTAAACGGACCTTCAGGTTTATCGCTCACTGAATAATGCACGGCATACGAACTTAGCCTGCAATCGCCGGAAGAATACATCAGGAAATACTTTCCGTTTCTTTTAATCGGATAAGCAGCTTCAAAGGCTTTTGGAATTTCCGCAATAGGAATAAAACCGGTTTTCAAGATACTGTGCATATCGGTCGGATCAATCTTTACAAATCCCATTCCACCAAAAGAAGCACACCACGTGCCAAAATACGAATACACCGAACCACCGTCGTCGACAAGAAATTGTGCATCCAGAGCCGGAAAATCTTTCTTTGAAGTTCCTGCAGGTATCACTGCTTTTCCACTATTCACAGGTTCAAATGGACCCATAGGTGAATCGGAAACATAGCCATAAATATTACAGCCCATTTCACAATTTCCCATGTAAAAATAATATTTCCCATCCTGCGCTTGAATTACATCCGGAGCCCAGCAGTTATTCAGTCCTTCGGGAATGTTCAACTTCAATTTATAGTTGTACCAGTTCACAAAGTCCTTACTCACCCATACCTGCGGTTCACCCGAAGCCAGTTTAATACCGTCGGTAGTGGCATAAATATAATACGTGTCACCAAACTTCTTAACCGTAGGATCGGCAAAGTAACCGGGAAGAAGGGGATTGCCGGTTCCATGCGTATCAGGCAGAATCTGAGAACTGACAGAATTCCACATTCCACCGAGTAAGAATGATAAAGCTAAGATTTTAAATTTGTTCATTTGCACGTTAATAATAAATTGGTGTTACTTTATCGTAACATTAAACACAAAAGTTACCTGATACTGCTTTCCGCTTTTAGTGTAAACTAATGCATCTTTAATTGTATATTTATCTCCAGCCTTACTCTTACCGGGATATTGTCCTATGGTAAATTCAAAATTGCCGGATGTGAATTCTGAATACAACTTACTGTCATTATCTTTTGCCCAAGCAATTACATTACCCTGACTGTCATTCCAGAAACCATACCCATTACCTGTAGTGCCGTAATTGAGCGAGCCATTAGGTTCAATGGCAGCATAAGCTATTTTTCCTTCCACCGGTGTTGCTTTTGCGCTGAGTAAGGAAGATGTTATGGCTAATGGCTGCATCACTAAAGCCTGTGCTACTTTGCTTATGTCGCCATTGGTGTTCAAATTAACTGTCGTTCCGGAATAGGCAGTAGCATCAGCTGCAAATGAGACACTATAAGTCAACGTAAGATCTTTTGGGGTATCGTTCGGATTAATGGTGATATTACCCAAAAGATCTGTATTTGCAAACTTCACTGCATAAGGCCACTGATCGTCATTGCTCTCTTTTTCATCCCATGGGCAAGAGGTATAAGTCGATGGCGCACCCAGTACAACGAACCATAGTTTTGAACATCCTGTTGGTACTGTAAATTGCACATTTGCAGAAGCATTCCTGTTCATATCTCCATACACACGCTGACCATTGCTGAGTAAGGCAACGTAGCCGTATCTCCACCCTGCCCGTGTTTGCGAACTGCTGTTGTAATTGGTAGTCGTCAGCTTCTTGTCATTATCGGTGTATTGACCCGGATCACCAGGTGCAAGTGCAGAACCCGGAACCAGACCTGAAAACGTTGTTGTAACTACTGTTCCTGCTGCAGGTACATTGAGCGGAATGGCATTATAACCTGTAGAACCCGGACAACGGCTGTAAGCTACCTGATAAGTACCGTCGGTCAGTTGATAAAACTTATATGCAAGCTTACCGATATAGTTACTTCCGTTTGCCCGAATAGCATCAAAATCCCATGTCACGAATTTAGTAGCTGCATCATATAATTCAGTATTCATCTGGTCGACAGTCAAACTATTCAAACGCATATAAGCTTGGATAGGATCCTCTGGACTTTTAGCTTCGCGCCAAAGTTTACCAATGAAATCAATGCCATGCTTATCGGCCCAGTAATAATGAATGAAGTAGCTGGCATATCGTTGCCATTCGTGGCAAATATGGCGATGATAGTTTTCGGTATAAACGCCAAAATTATACGATGAAAAAGCTTCGACCGGGTATGATTGATAAGATTGCCACTGAGCTGTTTGTTCCCAGAAACCATTTCCTCCATTACCTCCAAACCCATATCGAAAACCACGCGTAAAATCATTCGAACATGCACCCGAAGCCAATAAATCGGCATAAACCTGATATTGAAAGCAGTGACCTATTTCATGAGCTATCACAGAACCAACAGGTTTGCAGGTCCCCGGATTAACCCATAGAGCTCCTATCACATCATCGTATCCACTACCGGTTGCCAACCAATCAGTTTGATACAACAAATAAATCTCCATTTTGTACTTGTCGAGATTTGATTTTCCGGTTCCTACTTCGGCAAATTTCAACGTATTTACATTCATGTCGTAAAATGCTTCTGCCTTTTTCAACAGATCATCCACATCAACGCGCATTGCTTCAGAAACTGAACTAGCATTCGGATCAGCACCAAAGTCTTTAGCCCAAAACACAATGAAGTGAGTGGATTGCTTACTGCGAACAAACGACCATTTACTATCGCTTCGAAGCATGTCCATATCCTTAAACTCTTGCGGTTTGTAGTATTTAGTGTAGTCCTTTATATCGGTTGTTTTGAGAATAATAACAGATGAATCCTTAGCTGTAGTATCTCTTTTTACCGTAATATCTTTATCCATCCCGCAGGCTACCAAAGTGACACCAAGAAGAGGGAAAAAAAAGAAAAAAGAAAAGCATAAGCCGAGTAAACCCGATTTCTGCAATTTCAAATATGTTTCATTTAGGTTCATGTTGTAGTTTTAAGTTTTAAGTACTTGAAGTTTTACAAGAGGATGGATAAAGCCGAACAGCTATTAACCATCCTCTTGTTTTTATTATTCTATTGAAGAGTTATTGTAATGATGATTCGGAAAAAGTTTT
>DATFAW010000139.1:0-8108 GCA_035254165.1 Paludibacter sp. | reverse complement strand
TTACCACTGTTTGTTTTTTCATGCACAGAGAAGCAAGAGTTCATTACGCTGTCTGACACAAGTGTGACAATTCTTTATGACGGAAGCAAACAACTTACTGTCAATTACAGTTCTGATGCATTAAAGTCGAAAACTTATAATTATTCTTCCAGCGACTCAACGATTGTATCAGTATCTAAAACAGGACTAGTTTCTGGTGTATCAATTGGAACGGCAACAGTTAAAGTCTCTTCGAGCGATGGTAAATATACGGACGATTGTAATTTTACAGTTAGTTCAAAATCGACTTTATATAAAGAACCTTACACAGTATTCGGCTCGACAATATTAACAGTAAAATCAAAGGAAGCAAGAACGCTCTCGAAAGAAACAGCAACTGCACTTCTTTATACAGACACAGACCCAAATGTAAGATATGTTATGTATTTGTTTGAAAGTGGAAAATCAACTTCAACAGCGGTTTTGTTGACACAGACTACAAGTATTGCTACAGAAGTACCAACTTTTTTATTCGAACGATATAAGTATTTAGGAGCTTCAGGTGGATATTATATTTACAAAGACAGAAAATCAGGAATTGGTGTTGCATTGACAGTTGATGCTACTCTCGGTTTATGTGTGATTTATACAACACCGACTTCTTCAAGTTCTGTTCAAATACAAAAACTAAAGAAATCAAATCAAACTTCGACAACTAATGGCTCAAATGAAGCTCTTTCATCTGAATTACAGAAAATCATGTCTCAGAAAACTCATTGAAAATAATATGACAAAAAATTCATAACCAGACAAAACCAATGAACGAGGGCATAATACTTGGGCTATATTCATTGGCTGGCTGACGTGCATTTCGGCAGTTTTGCTCCTTGTTGAGTGTAGCGTGTTGCGAAAAGTTACGCTACGAGGAACAGAACGGGAGAACGGATTTCCAAATCCGTTTAAAGTAAGTTGATAAACGCTGAACAACTGCCACTGGTGCTACGCCGGTACTTTCATTGCAGATTACGTGTAATTGAATAAAAGAAACGGATTTGGAAATCCGTTCACCCGAGGGAGCGTAATGATTATGCACTTCAGCTTCTAAAAACTGCAAACCATAATTATTATAACCCCTGCTACCGCGCGATTGTATCGCGTGGAAAAATAAGTAAGTAATTTAGTAATGCCACACGATACAATCGTGCGGCAGCAGAGGAACCAACGGTCAGCAACAAAGAATTATTGCCAATAAAAAACCGCTTACCATCCGGGATGGCAAGCGGTTTTTGTATGTAAGATAAGATCTTATTTATAGATTGCATTCAGGATATTAGCCAATTGAATACCTCCACGGTAAAGCATTTCGTCCAGTTTATCGGCAAAGAAATACACATAATGGTAATTGCTAGTATCTGAGTTGTCATAGCTGTAAATCATATTCCGAACAGCATACGAAGCTTCTACCGACTGAAGGATATTGTGTTTCTTGAATTCTGCTTTTCTGGGCTCATATTTATCCAACAAATACTGGCTGAATTCCGAATAAGACATTTTCTTATTTTCAATCAGCGAGCCATCCCACACCGAATGAAGATTTGTTTTTTTTCCAAACCAATTAAAATCTACTTTATTTCCGCCTTTATCATCTTTACGTCCCATGTGCAAGGGTTGGTGCAAGTCGCCTACCAAATGAACCAGGAATTTCAATGCCTCAGCATCATTTTTGTCTTTTTTCAAGCGTGTAGTAAGTGTATCGAGGGCAAAAAATAAATGTTCGCCTTCAGCTTTTGGGTTATCCAGCAGTTTCTTCATATCGGCTGAAGTCATATTATCATCCAAATCCTGATAATGCCATTGGTAACTGTAAGCATATTTATTGTCGCTACGCACTTCATCCGCCCAAGATGCTTCGTAAACAATTCCATGCTTTCCAAGCACTTTATCAACCTGAGCGCGAGCCTTATCAGTCAAATTGTGATAAGCAACTTCTGCTATAATTCGATGTCCAACAGCATCGTAGGCTGAAACTGAAAGAGCTAAGACTAAAAAACAAAGTGTAAGAATGTGTTTGTTGATTTTCATAAAATTTCTTTTCTAATATTTTAAAAAATAACTATATAGGTATATTTAAGTAGTAGGAAAAATAGAATGTCGTATTTAATCAACCACATATGGAACATCCCGACTATCGGGAGTAGCACTTAGTAACATAGATACATATAGCTGCTTTAAGAATACACAGGAAACATAGTTAACAGCTATGTGGTTCTATGTCTACTCAAAATCAAGTTTTTATTTTTCCAGAAGCCACAATTTTATAACTATGTGGTTCTATGTTACTAAGTGCTACTATGTGGTTGAATCTCCTTTTAGGGATTACAACATTTAATTATTGCAATTACTTAGACACAACAAAGGTAGAATATTTATTCAAATGCTTGACGAAAAAAATCTTGCATCATTTGTAAATAATATAATTTCACCAATTTAATAGTTCAACATTCTTTTTATATCTTTGCAAATCATTTCAATCAGACCGTTAACTAATAACAAAAATTCAAACAATGCTTCCTATTCTGGATGAATATCATTTGTATTTAAAACTTGAGAAAGCTTTGTCGGGTAACACGATAGATGCTTACGAAAGCGATTTGCAAAAGTTGTCGGGATATTTGTCGGATGCTCATATTGAACTGGAAAAAGTTACAACAGAAATTTTGCGCGATTTTATTATTGAAATAAGCAGCCTGGGCATTCATCCACGGTCACAAGCCCGGATTTTGTCGAGCATAAAATCGTTTTATCATTTCTTGATTTACCGGAATATTCTCGATAATGACCCAACTGAATTGCTCGAAAGTCCGAAAATAGGACTCCGACTGCCGGAAGTGTTATCTTTGAAAGAAATAGACCATATCGTAGCAGCTATCGACCTTTCTAAACCGGAAGGCCAGCGGAATAAAGCTATAATTGAGGTGCTCTATGGTTCGGGGCTGCGTGTTTCGGAATTAATCGGGCTTCAGCTATCAAAACTTTATCTGGATGAAGGCTACATGTTGATTGAGGGTAAAGGGAGCAAGCAACGCCTTGTACCGATGTCGCCACAAGCTCTGAAGCAAATTGAACTCTGGAAAATTGACCGGAACTTGCTAAATATAAAAAAAGGAAACGAAGACAGTGTGTTTCTGAATCGGCGGGGTTCGAAACTAACGCGTGATATGATTTTCAAAATAGTGAAAGAACTAGCAATGTTAGCTGGGATTCGGAAAAATGTAAGTCCGCATACGTTCCGTCATTCTTTTGCGACGCATTTATTGGAAAATGGAGCCAACCTGCGCGCCATCCAGCAATTGCTTGGTCATGAATCAATCACAACAACAGAGCTTTACACACATATAGATGTACATTACCTGCGACAAACTGTGCTGGAATGCCATCCGGGCTATAGAAATAAGAACGCTCAGGCTAAAGAAGCCGATTTGAATTTTGATTTGTAAACAAAAGAATTTGAAAAATAAAGAATTGATTTGTAAGAAAAATATATCCAGGTTGTTGCTGATAATTTTATTATTTGCATCCGGTCTTGTGTCCGCCCAAGAAACAGTTGTGGTAGGTCAGGTTTTGAACATTGCCGATAAAACGCCTATTACGAATGTAAATATACATTTCAAAAACTCCGCGAAAACTGTTCAAACCAACGAAGAAGGATATTTCCTGATACGCTACAATGGCAAGGAATCAACGCTGATCTTTTCGTCGGTAGGATACAAGAAGCAAGAAATTAAAATTAAACCCGGGCAAAGTGTAGGCGTTCAAATCGAAATGACTGAAGAAAACACCTTGCTTCGGGAAGCTCTTGTTACCCCGGGAGTTAATCCGGCCATTGACTTAATGAAAAAAGTGCGGTTAATGCGAAGAATAAACGACATTAGCAGGCACCCCGGATTTAAAGCGGAAAGCACGGAGCAAAACCTGGTGCTATTGAGTAAAATTAATCAACGGTGGATAAGTAAACGAATCTTTGATCAATTGAAAACCGGGAATGTCTCCAAGACCGATTCATCCCTGGTTGTTCCGTTGTACATGACTGAAAATAAATACCAGCTAACCGCCACAGATAAAAAACAGATTTCCAGAAATATCTTTTCGTCGCCCGAAGCAGGTGAAAAACTACTGGAGAGCCTGGTTGGCGAAATGGCTACTGATTTAAATTTCTACGAAAATGCCGTTTCTATTTTTGGGAAAAATATGATTAGCCCCCTGGCAAATGTAGGAAATGCTTATTACGATTATTATCTGGCTGACAGCATAAAAAGTGAAACCGGCAAACAATACGAAATTCATTTCCGAACTAAAAACCCCAAGAATTTAGCTTTCAACGGGAAACTCTGGATTGATTCCGCAACATTTGCTTTGACCAAAATTGAAGTCGAACTACCCAATAAAGCCAACATCAATTTCATTCATAATCTGCGCATCTCAGAGAAATTCGTTTCGCAACCCAATAGGCATTGGATGCGTGAATCGGAAGATATGGCATTGAACATGAATTATGAATTGCTTGCAGACAGTTTGCACCCGAGACCCGAAATTTTTGTACGTCGCACTGCTACATATAATATCGGCGATATAAATGCTCTTCAACTAGGAACTTTTGCCCAAAGCACTTACGATCAAGCTACACTTGACGGGAAATTGAATGACCTGAGTAATACTCCTTTGCTTCGTACCGCAAAATTAATTGCCAAAGTAGCTTTAACCGGGAATATCCCCATGGGTAAAGTTGATTTAGGAAACATACTACAAGTGGCTCGATTAACCAATATTGAGGGAACGCGCCTTACACTGCCATTGAAAACCAATGAAAACCTGTGGAAAAATGTTACAATTGGCGGTTACGTCGGATACGCAACCAAAAACAATGTGGTTAAGTATTCGGCAATGGCAAAATACAAGTTGCCCGGAGAGAAAAAACGTGTTATCGGGTTCAGCTACACAGATGACTACAGGCGAATCGATTACAATTACAATAGTTTTATGTATCGCGAAAACCCTCTTTTAACCGGGGATGAAGATCTTTCAACTACACTGTTGATGCTTTGGTCGGGAAACAAATTGAATCCCCGAAAGGAATTCAATTTTTCATTCTCCAACGATTGGAACTCCGATATCGAATCAAGTCTCTATCTTCGGTCCAATAAATTATATGCAAATTCAAGTTTACCAATGCAAACCAATGGCATAGGCATACCATTGGTTACACAACGTTCTGCCACACTTAATACTCGCTTTTCATTCGACGAAAAGACTTACGAAGATCATTTACAACGTATTTATATTCTGAATAACCGACCTGTTTTTTCAGCCACACTAGAAGGAGGCCAATACATTGTAGGAAACACCAAGGGCGGCTATGGCAAAATCATGGGAGCAGTAAAACAGTTTGTTCCTTTTGACTTTGGAAGCCTGTATTACGTTTTTGAAGCCGGAACAATACTTGGAAAAGTACCTTATCCATTACTCGAAATACCTTCAGGAAGTGAAGCCGGAGGATATGGAATATTTTCAATGAATATTCCTGTGCAAACTGGTTCCGGCGGATACAGTATGTACCAATATAATATGATGAAATATATGGAGTATGGCGCGGATAAATACGTGAACCTGCAAAGCGAATTCACATTAAATGGATTGTTAATGAATCAAATACCATTTGTCAAATATTTAAACCTGCGCGAGTTATTCTCATTCAAATTGGCTTATGGTTCGTTGAGTGATTCGCATCGGGCAGTACTCGATTATCCCGACTTTATGCAACCAATAAAAAAACCTTATATGGAAGTGGGAGTCGGCATTACAAATATCCTGCACATCTTCGCCATTCAATCGGTATGGCGGCTGACAGACACAAATAAGACCGGTGTTTTTCCATGGGGAATCAGAAGTAGTTTAAATATTAGTTTTTAGAATTGAACGGGTCTCGCGAGTTCCAACTCGCAGCATATATACAATATTGCGAGTCAGGACTCGCAAGACCCAATTCAAAAACATAAAATAAATCCCGTAAGAGCAATATTATTGAAAATCTGAATCAAAATCATTTTTTAAGTCCGGATGACTTCATTATCTGAATTGAACTTTAAGAAACCGAATAACTGTCATTAAAAGATCGTGAACTCCTGTATTTTCTACTACTTGGAGGTTAAATTCATCAATACAAAGAATACAAGAAATCGTAAAAAATCATATCTTTGTCATTCTATACTTACAACTCGAAATTGATAAGTAGTTTTCAATATTTAATGATATATTTTTACCACAATAGAACACATATGGAACATCCCGAGACTCGGGAGAAAAAAGACTTAGTTCACATAGTAAAAGTAACTAACGATACTTTTGCGCAGTCTGAAATTATCCCGATATTCGGGATAATACTATGTGTTCTTGGTCTTATCTTCTATTAAAAACTACTGTGGACTATGTGTTGGAAAAACATATCAATAATAATTATCATGTACTTACTAAAAATTTAATTAGAATATAATGGAAACAACTAACATTCAAATCGCCATTATCGGAGCAGGAAATATGGGTGGCGCCATTGCACGCGGATTAGCGAAAGGAACATTAATACAATCGAAAAATATCCGGGTTAGCGATGTTTCACAGGCTAATCTTGATGTCATTAAAGCTTTTGCACCTGAAATTGCGGTAAGCAATTCTAATCGCGAAACCATTAAAAATGCCGATATCATTATTCTGGCGGTGAAGCCTTGGTTAGTAGAAATTATCTCTGAAGAAATTGAGAACCTGATTGACTACAAAAAACAAATCATCGTATCCATTGCTGCCGGTGTTGATTTTTCTAAATTAGCGAACTTCTTCAGCACCGATGCCACGATGTTCCGCATTATTCCAAACACAGCTATCGACGTATTGCAAAGTGTTTCCACCGTGTCTTCGTTTAATGCAAGTAAAGAGCAGGAAGAACTAATCGTTTCGCTATTTGCCGAACTGGGCAAAGCATTTCTTGTTCCCGAATCGCAACTGAATGCATTTATGTCACTATCCTCTTGCGGAATAGCTTATGCTTTCCGTTATATCCGTGCTGCCATGGAAGGCGGAGTGGAAATGGGCATTTACCCCAATGTGGCCAAAGATGTGATTATTCAAACTTTGCGTGGGGCTATCGATCTACTGGAAGCAAACAACTCACATCCCGAAATGGAAATTGACAAAGTAACCACACCAGGCGGCATTACCATCAAAGGACTGAACGAAATGGAAGCGCATGGATTTACCACTGCCGTAATAAGAGGGCTGAAAGCGTCACATTTGAAATAGATATTTGGCTTCGCCGATATTAACTGATAGTAGCTTTCAGCGATATTCGTTATAAGATTAAAGTTCAACAATCAATAACCAAAATATTATGAACACACAAATTAAACAAATTGCAGAACGGCTTCGTGGACTTCGCGATGCATTGGAATTAACCACAGAAGAAGTGGCATTGAAATGCGGTATAAGTCAGACTGATTACGAAAAATACGAATCGGGGAATTCTGATATTCCGATGAGTTTTATTTGCGAAGTAGCACAAACTTTTGGTGTGGAAACTACTGCTTTAATTTCGGGCAACGATCCGCATTCTATTGCTTTTTCCGTTACCCGCAAAGGAACAGGAACAAGCGTTGAACGTACTAAAGCTTACAAGTACCAATCGTTGGCCCACGGTTTCCGCAGCCCAAAAGCAGAACCATTTGAGGTTTCAGTGGAGCCATCCGACAAACCCATTCATCTAAATACACATTCCGGACAAGAATTCAACTTGTTGCTCGAAGGAACCATGCAACTGCAAATTGGAGGAAACGATGTAACCCTTTACGAAGGCGACAGCATTTACTTCGATGCCACCAAACCGCATGGAATGAAAGCCCTGAACGGAAAAAAAGTGCGGTTTCTGGCTGTGATAGTGTAATTATCAACCACATAGAAACTCATAGCGACATAGTTGCACTTAGTTTAAAAAAGTAAACATAGAACATATAGTTTGAAGTTCTTTAAACTGATGATAGTATTTCATTATGGAAGAAAGAATCACACAAGAATACATTGATCACATT
>DATFAW010000138.1:0-2481 GCA_035254165.1 Paludibacter sp. | reverse complement strand
AGAAACCGCTGATTTCCTACGTACGAGAATTCTTTCAAATCCTAAAACCGGGATTATTCTGGGTACAGGATTAGGGAATTTGGTTACTCAAATTACCGATAAAACTGAAATTCCATACGAAATAATCCCTAACTTTCCCGTGTCGACTGTAGAGGGCCACAGTGGGAAACTCATTGTTGGCAAGCTGGGCGATGTGGAAGTGGTGGCCATGCAAGGCCGTTTCCATTATTACGAAGGTTATGACATGAAAGCCGTTACTTTCCCGGTTCGGGTGATGAAAGCCCTGGGTATCGAAACGCTTTTGGTTTCGAATGCATCGGGTGGTATGAATCCCGATTTTGAAATCGGCGATCTGATGATTATCACAGATCATATCAATCTTTTCCCCGAACACCCGCTTCGCGGAAAGAATTTTACCGAACTGGGCACCCGTTTTCCCGATATGAGCGAAGCTTATTCGAAAGAACTGATTGCAAAGGCAAAACTAATTGCCGCTAAACACAAGATTAAAGTGGTGGAAGGCGTTTATGTAGGCACTACCGGACCGACGTTCGAAACTCCCGCCGAATACCGTTATTTCCGCGCAATTGGCGGCGATGCCGTGGGCATGAGTACCGTGCCGGAAGTAATCGTGGCCAACCATGCCGGAATGCGTTGTTTTGGAATTTCGATTGTTACCGACCTGGGTGTTCCCGGAAAAATTGTGGAAGTGAGCCACGAGGAAGTGCAGGAGATCGGTAATTCGGTTCAGCCGCTTATGACGCTTATTATGAAAGAATTGTTACATGAGCTGTAGGAAAAATGATTAAATATTCCATTTAGTCGTAGTTTATTCTATTTCTGCGAATATAAATACAAGAAAGGAGTTGCATTTTGCAATTCCTTTCTTGCGTATAAACAAAAATCGCATATCTTTGCAGGCGAAATTTTAAAACGTGTGTTTTCAAATCACGGAAAAAGAACTAAATGAAAAAACAAGTTTCCGTAGTCTTTATGGCTCTTGGGATGATCTTTACGGTATGCCTTCTGGTTGCTAATATTGTGGGTCAAAAATTGATTGCTGTTGGCGGATTTGAAATCACTGCCGGACTGCTGGTTTTCCCCATTACCTACATAATCAACGACCTGATAGCTGAAGTGTGGGGCTATCGCAGGGTACGCTTAATCATTTGGCATGGTTTTTTGTTGAATTTTCTGGCGGCCATGGTTTTTCGCCTGAGTATTTGGGCCCCGTCTTCGCCGCACTTCTACCACCAACAGGCATTTGTCATGGTGCTGCAGAGCTCCGAGCGCATGGTGGTTGCCAGTTTTGTTGCTTTCCTTTTCGGTTCTTTTCTGAATGCCTACGTGATGAGTAAGATGAAAATTTTGCAGCGCGGAAGGCATTTTTCTATTCGTGCCGTGGCCTCCACCATTGTGGGCGAAGGAGCTGACTCGCTTGTTTTCTTTACCATTGCTTTTTCCGGCGTGCTGCACCATCGCAGCCTGCTGATGCTTATTGTTACGCAAACCGCCCTGAAAACCGCCTATGAAATTCTGGCTTTGCCGCTAACCAACTATGTGATAAAGAAAGTAAAGAAATCGGAGCATGCCGACGTGTACGATACGGGTATTTCCTACAATCCGTTTAAAATAAAGGATATTTGATTGGCTCATCATGCAGGGTCGCACCGACCGCATGAAGTCTTATATTGTCTGCTTGAGCATTTTTTGTATCGGTTATCAATTTCACAGCGCTTTCCCAACAGCTTGTGTATAAACAACTTTTTCATATTCCTTCAATCCTATTATTTCTTGAAGCTTTTCTCGATTGACTAATCCTATTACCGCTGTATTAAGTTTTGCTGATGCGCAGTATAAGTAAACATTCTGACTAATGAATCCTGTTTCTGTGCCTGCAATAAACCATTTTCGATTATCATCTGTTCCAACATATCCCTTCAATTTTGAGTAATCAGAAACATATATTAATCCGGCAGGTGTTGATTTCATCATTTTTTGGTTGCTGATATGTTCTCTTATGTCATCCTCAAATATTTGTATCAAACTGTGATTCTTTTCGTCATATCGAAAAAGACCATTACCTAATGCAATGTATATCTTTATTGTTTGTGAATTTCTTGCAGACGGTGCAGTTCGTTTACTTTTACTTTTTGATGTCCCTTCTACCGTAATTCCACATGCAGCCCATAGAAGATTAGATAGTTCTTGGCCTGACAAACTTGTGTCTTTCCATTTCCTTTTTGTTCGCCGCAATTCCAATGACTTCATTAGAGGAAAATCAAGGTCTTTCTGTGGAGGTGGCAGTTTAATTGTAAGTATCATACTAGTTTGTCTGAATTTATTAACCTGAGTTCGGGATAAGAAAGAGGTTTAAAAAGTTGTATCATAGAGGTTTATTTTGTATATTTGTGACTGACAATCAAACAAATAACAAACATCAACCCCCATGATTACAACAGACAAAATTATAGAAATATT
>DATFAW010000137.1:0-18735 GCA_035254165.1 Paludibacter sp. | reverse complement strand
CTCATTACATTCTTTTTATAATCTATTGCTTTTATCTCCATCAGGTTTCCAAACTCTGAAATTATATCAAGCAATTGTTGTTTTGTGGCTCTGCCACCCGAACTATACGATAACAGTAAATAACGCGTATTTGTTTCACTAACTAATTTTCTTAAAGCCTCCATAGCCAAAAAGTCTCCCGTCTTATTTTTTCGAAATTCTTCAAAAACAGAACCCGTTAAATCATCACGCGTATCTTCCCGCCTGCTTGCTTTACCAAAAAGCTGTGGTTTGTCATGTTGAATTATGGTTGTCCACAAATGATAATAGGCGGCATAACGCACCCTGCTTGGCGGCATTTTTTCATTATTTGAACCATAAGGCGGATCGAAATAAACCAGATCATACTGATTATTTGCCACCGTATTAAATACATCGTCTCGAATAACTTTATTCTGCCCACTCAATATGAAACGATTTGGCAGTTTCAGTTTTAAATCATTAAAAGATCGAGTCGACCAACCTGATAAATAAGCCACATAATGCCCAAGTGTGTTATCCACTTTATCCAAGGCATAAATCAGGCTGGTAAGCAACACGCATTTATCTTCCCACGCCAAATTCATTCGATCAATTTCATCGCGAATGGCATCCAGCTTCCGGGTATTCTTAATCTGAAATGGTTTCTTTGTTTCGTCGTCAGCTCCACCATAATTTTGGGTAAACCAACCATCTACTCCTTGCAAACTATTCAGATAATCAATTTGCTCCTGATAATAAACATTTGATTTATTGGAAACAAGATAACAAGTAGCAAACACTTCCGACCAAGCCGAAATATCATTCGAAGTGGTTGAATACCCCAATTTGGCAAAAGCTTGCGAAACCCGGGTAGAGCCACTAAAACCATCCAATACCGATTCAACATCACTCAGCCCATCCACCATTTCGAAAATATAAGGTAGAAGCCGGAGCTTTGAACCTGCATATTTTATACCTTCGGTTTTGGGGATTTCCATATTTTGATGAACGTTACTTTATCAACTCTTTGGTAAGTATCCGCACCAATGTATCGGTTTTCACATAATCATCATAAGTCGGTTTGGCTATAAATTCGGCCTTTGCCAACACATTCTCGATAATATCGCTCATTTGCAGAAAACCGATTTTATCTTTCAGGAATTCATCCACCACTATTTCGTTAGCAGCATTCAGTATGCAAGGCATATTGCCACCCCTATCCATTGCATAATATGCAAATGCCAAGTTCCGAAATCGTTCCATATCCGGCTTTTCGAATGTAAACTGCGAACATAGATCAAAATCGAACCGGGGGAAGTTAGTTTTCAACCGTTCGGGGTATGTAAAGGCATATTGAATTGGTAATTTCATATCGGGCATTCCAAGTTGCGCTTTAATAGATCCGTCGGCAAATTGAACCATCGAATGAATGATTGACTGTGGATGAACAACCACTTGGATTTGATCGGGAGTTACTCCGAAAAGCCATTTAGCCTCAATAATTTCGAAGCCTTTATTCATCATGCTGGCCGAATCAATGGTGATCTTCGCACCCATGTCCCAATTTGGATGTTTCAATGCTTGTGCACTGGTCACATTTTCCAGTTCATGCATCGATTTTGTCCTAAAAGGTCCACCTGATGCTGTCAAAATCAACTTCTCAATCGGATTATTTCCTTCGCCCGACAGGCATTGGAAAATAGCCGAGTGTTCTGAATCAACCGGAATAATCGGAGCATTGTGTTTTGTAGCTAATTCACAAATCAGCTCACCGGCAACTACCAGCGTCTCTTTATTTGCCAAGGCAATTTTTTTCCCAGCCTTAATGGCATTTATTGTTGGTAGCAAGCCTGAATAACCGACCATGGCGGTAAGCACCATATCAATTGGCTGCATTTCGGCAACCTGCGCAATAGAATCGATACCGGCAAATACTTTTATTGGCAAATCGGACAGAGCGCTTTTCAACGTTTGATAATGCTCTTCATTGCCTATTGCCACCAACTCCGGATTGAATTTGCGAGCCTGCTCAATCAGTAAATCAACATTATTGTTGGCTGTCAAGGCATAAACTTCGAACAACGAATTGTTTTCCGCTAACACCTCCAACGCCTGCGTTCCAATGGAACCGGTTGATCCTAAAATTGCTATTTGTTTTTTTTGTTGAATGTCCATTTCTAATGATAAAATACTCTTTCTTATTCCTGTAAAATTTCAAAGGCACAATCTCAATGTTCTATTGCCAGTGCCCATTGTTTACATGTCAGACACCTATGTTTGCGTGTCAGATACGTTTGCCAAGGAGTCAAACCTAAAAAATAATCACCTCTTCCGGATCTACAGGTTTACCTTGTTTCCACAATTCAAAATAGAATTGCGCTCCTGTTTTCTTTCCTGCTGCATCGCCGGTAATAGCTATACATTGTCCGGCTTTTACTTCATCGCCTACCTTTTTCATCAATTTTGTATTGTTCTTATAAATTGACAAGTAATTGTTTTCGTGCTGCACCTGAATTACCCAACCAAAATCGAATGTAAACGCAGCATAAACCACCGTTCCACCCAAAACACTCACCACACTTTCATTGGGCGACGTAATTAAATAAATGCCAAATTGCTGTTCCGACAAATTGAACGACGATGAGATCACCCCTCGCGTCGGTCTAAAAAAAACATAGGAATTTTCAGTAGGTTTGGTATCAATACTTGCCAGATTATATTTCTCTTCTTTCTCAAAATTCTCAACAAACTCCTTTTCTCTCTTCGATTTATCCATCAGGATTTTGGCCCGCTGTTTCAAAGCTATAGAATCGAGCGAAGCAATGGAATCGGGCTTCATCTTTCCGGCAATAATACCTTTAACTATATCAAGGTAACCTCCTTGCAAATCAACTTGCTGAACCAACGAATCAGCCCGCATAGATTCCTGAATAATGTTCGAGCGGTTTCCAGACTCACCATAACCCGGTAAATAACGGCTGATTGGCGTGGTGAATATCAGAATGGTAAGTATAATGAATGTCAGTACCACAAAAGTGGACCCAAGCATAAATACACTGAAACGAGACAGACGAACATGCCACGACTCTTCCAGCGTATTTTCATTCAGAATAGAAACGCGATATTTAAACCGTATTTTCTGAATAAAAGGTTTGAGTCTGTTAGTCTTCTTTTTCATTAGAAAATCATATTATTGAGCCGAAAAGCCTACAAAAGTAGCTAAATTCAAAAGATAAACAAAATGTGGGATTAACGTTTTTTTAAATCTAATCCGAAATACGCCTTGTTTATACATTCTCCACCGATTTTATATTTCTTTATTCCTGATTTTTATTACTTTTGCAACAAGTATTAACACGAAAAACGATCTTAATGACTCGAATAGGAATCCTTTCAGACACGCACGGAATGCTTGATGACAGGATATTAGAACATTTTGCAAACTGCGATGAAGTCTGGCATTGCGGTGACTGGGGTTCGTTGGAAGTCGTCAACCGGCTACAAGCATTCAAACCGCTCCGTGGCGTTTGGGGAAATATCGACAGTCATGAAATTCGTTCTATTTTTCCACAGCACAACCGCTTTATGTGCGAAGGTGTAAAAGTATGGCTGACACATATTGGCGGTTATCCGGGCAAATACGACCCATTGGTTCGTCCGGGAATTTTCCAGCAACCACCCAAACTTTTTGTTTGTGGGCACTCCCACATCCTGAAAGTGAAATACGACAAAATACTCGATCTGCTTCACATCAATCCCGGAGCAGCCGGCAAATATGGATTTCACAAAGTCCAAACGATAGTTCGATTCGAAATTGATGGTGAGAAAATTCAAAACCTGGAAGTGATCGAATTAAAACCGAAGGAAGTAGAAAAGCTTTAATCCATTCACTTTTACAATCACTCAATTCCAACTGGTGCAAATAATTGAATATGCACCAATTTATAAAAACCTGCTTAATGAAATCTCTTCTTATTTTCGATCTGGACGGCACACTGCTCGACACCGTTGCCGACCTGGCTGCCAGCACTAACTTTGCTTTAGCCCAGTGCGGCTTCCCTACGCACGAAGTCAGCGCCTACCACTTTTTCATTGGGAATGGCATCAACAAGCTTTTTGAACGCGCCTTACCCGAAAATGCGAAAACGCAAGAGAACATTTTACGAGTCCGGCACCATTTTCTGAAGTATTACGGAGCCCACAGTACCGAACTGACTGTTCCATTTTCAGGAATCACCGAGCTACTACAAAAACTACAATCAGCCGGCATTAAACTAGCCGTAGCTTCCAACAAGTACCAGCAAGCCACCGAAGAACTGGTTCAACACTTCTTTCCGGACATTGAATTTACAGCCGTTTTCGGACAACGGGAGAATGTGCCCATAAAACCTGATCCAACTATAGTTTACGACATTTTGGATATTGCAAAAGAGGTAAAAAGCAACGCACTTTACATTGGCGACTCAGGTGTAGATATGCAAACAGCACAAAATGCCGGCATCGATGCAGCCGGTGCAACGTGGGGATTTCGTCCAAGAGCCGAGCTAGAAGCGTTTTCTCCGAGATATTTAGTGGGAAACGCCGAAGAACTTTGGGAAATAATAATCCATTAGACTTGTAAAAGTTCTAAAAGCAAAAAAAACCGCCCAAAGAGCGGTTTTTTTTATAAGCTTGTCAAATTGACTATTCTTCCTTTATCTGAGGAGTAATCAATTTATAACCTTTACCGTGAATATTGATAATGGCTACATCTTGATCATCTTTCAATAATTTGCGCAATTTGGTGATATACACATCCATACTGCGGGCATTGAAGTAATTATCGTCAACCCAGATCGTTTTCAAAGCAAAATTGCGTTCCAGAATATTATTTGCATTTGCAGCTAACAGGTTCAACAATTCAGACTCCTTAGTAGTCAATTTCTTTGACTCACCTTCGTATGTAAGCATTTGTTTTTGAGCATCAAAAGAAAATGACCCGATTTGATAAGTAACAACGTCTTTGGCACGTTTACCTTTCACACGACGCAAAATTGATTCAATGCGATACAATAGCTCTTCCATGCTGAATGGTTTTGACAAATAATCGTCAGCGCCCAATTTAAATCCTTGCAAAATATCTTCTTTCATAGATTTTGCTGTAAGGAAAATAATAGGTACTTCAGCGTTCAAAGCACGAACGTCAGCAGCCAATGCGAATCCGTCTTTTTTAGGCATCATCACGTCAAAAACACATAAATCGTATTTGTTCTTTGAAAAAGCTTTGTAACCAGCTTCGCCATCAGGCTGTAAGTCTGCGTCGTAACCTTTTGTCTGCAAATACTCTCTGAGAAGCATGCCAAGATTTTCATCATCTTCGCACAACAAAATTTTTACTTTTTCGTCAGTCATAATTCGTAATTTTTTAAAGTTGGTATTGTAATAGTGAATTTTGTTCCGATATTTAACTCGCTCTCCACCTTAATGGAGCCATGATGTTCTGTAATGATTTTTTTTACGTAAGCCAGCCCCAATCCAAAACCTTTTACATTATGGAGATTGCCGGTGGATACGCGATAAAATTTTTCGAAAATCATTTTTACGTCTTCTTTATTAATCCCAATGCCATTATCCTCGATACTAATGAGCAAGTTATCTTTCTCATTCCATGTTTCTACAGTCAACAGCAATGGTTTATCACAATATTTGAGTGCATTGTCCATTAAATTAAAAATAACATTTGTAAAATGCACTTCATCAATCAGCGCTACATCGTTTACCGCTTTAAGTTTATAGGTAATTTTACCTCCTTTACTCGTAACTTTAAGAGAAAAATTACTTACTATATCTGTAATCAACGGATTTATTGCAATTTCATTCAACTTCAACATTGAATTATCTTTTTCGAAGATAGCCATTTGCAACACTTTCTCAACCTGAAGGCTCAATCGTTTGGTTTCATCCTTAATCACCTTTGAAATATGTTTAAGCGTCTCGGGAGTCTTGCCCACACCCGGGTCTTGTAACATTTGTGAAGCAAGTGAAATTGTTGATATTGGAGTTTTTAATTCATGAGTCATATTGTTAACGAAATCATTTTTCATATTGTTCAGCTGCTTCTGCCTGAAAATAATGATAATAGCTCCAATAAATATGCTTAATATTATTATTACAAGAGCCAACGACGGCAAAAGCAAATTCATTGAACTTAGAATATAATTTTGCTTCGTCGGAAAAGTCACTTGCAAATAAGCTGCTTTGCTCGATTCCTCAAATGGAAAAAGCTTTTGTGTATAAATATTATTCTGAGTACTTATATTATCATGCTTTATGTCTTTATGGCACTCATAAATTATTTTTCCTTGCTTATCAACTACAGAATAGATAAAAGGCAAGTTAACACCATTATTTACCAGAACCTTACTCAATATTCCGTCAAGATCTTCGAAATTTACTCGCTCGCTAATCTCTTTTTCGTCAATTTCTTTCATCCACCTAAAAACCGCCTGATCTAAAATGGTTTTTGAGCGCGAGAAATTTTGCTTGAATTTCTCCTGCAAATAGCGAGATGTTTCTTCAATGGTTGAATTTCCATGACGGGTTTTTAATCTTATACTGGGTCGATTTAACTGCTCGGAAGTCAATTTAAGATTCCCTGCCATACTATCAACATTATTCTTCAATCGAATATTTTGAGCATCCATGCTCAAAAGCTTGTTCTTCGTTCCAGAGTAGTCATCGCCTTCCAATGTCTGTCCCAGATATTCAAATGCTTCATTTTCCTCTACTAAACTGACGGTTTGAAAGAGACTTCGCTGAACATTGTCATTAAACTGACTCTCAATCATTTCGGCATTCACTCTCAGGTACCTGGCTTGCAGGAGAATAAGTCCCACAAAAGTTAATGCCATAGAAATAATGAGTATCCAAATATTTGCTTTCTTCATAACACGACAAATTTACATCAAAAAAAGGTATCAAACAGCATCTCGAGAACAAATAATGGCTATTATTCATTAAAAATAATGTTAGTTATGAAATTTTTACACAATAATTTAGTTTAAATTCACTAAACAGCCGTCTTTTAATATAATTCGAAGCGCAGAATCTCAATATATCATCATGAAATTAAGCTTTAACGTTAATACGAAGCTAATTTGACAAATAAATAACATTTATATGTAAATAATCAGACAGACACTTTAACTAATAAATAACATCAGATCTAAAATGTGAATCAAATGCCCACACAAACACACTCAAATAACACACAAACAAACAGTTACATTCAATCCACAACTTCGAAAACACATTACAAAATGAGCCAGGACAACTTCAAAGATTGCATGCCGAAACCACTTACACAATTAATCTACTTCGACACTCTAATTCAGTCCGAATTCAAATTCACGAGCACAACATTGAACAACAATATTTATCAAACAGCTTGATTACGTAAACAGCTCCCAGGCTATTCCGTCCAACAACCTGACATGCAAATTATCAATCGCCTGTTTTTAAGCACATATACTTTTAAAACTAAATAATATAACTGTTTTTACAACCAATTTGTTTATAAAAATTTCGTTAAGACCACAGCTTGTGTTTTAATTGTATAATGATACAAAAAACGCTATATTTGCAGTCTTTAAGCCAAACTGAGTTCCAATTTCAAATCAAATAGTTCACTAAGTAAAATGAAAAACCTATTAAAAACATGTATTATGGCAATAGCCGTTGCGACAGTAACTTGTGCAGCAGAAGCTGAAACCCCAATTATTGGCAAACAACAACCTAAAATAGAGAATGGACGCATGACTCCCGAAGTTCTTTGGTCTTTTGGCCGCGTAGCAGGAGCCCAGGTTTCGCCGGACGGAACAAAAGTTCTATACAGCGTATCATATTACAGCGTTATCGACAATAAAGGTAATTCTGAGATTTTTGTTATGAATGCCGATGGCTCTGACAAAAAACAGATAACCAAGACAGCAACCCGCGAAGCAGCTGCCAAATGGATGAAAGACGGCGAACACATCGCTTTCCTGTCGTCGGAATCGGGCAGCATGCAATTGTGGATAATGAAGGCCGATGGCAGCGACCGCAAACAAATCACTGATCGCAAAGACGGAATAAATGATTTCACCTTTTCCCCCAACGAAACAAAACTACTCTTTGTTGCCGATGTGAAATACGGTGAACGCACGGTGGACAAATATCCTGATCTACCCAAAGCCAGCGGCGTAATTGTGAACGACCTGATGTATAAACACTGGGATGAATGGATACAAACTGTTCCTCACCCATTTATTGCCGATTTTAAAAGCGGAAAAATTGAGAATGAAACCGATATTCTAAAAGGCGAACCTTACGAAAGTCCGATGAAACCTTTTGGTGGAATTGAACAACTAGCCTGGAGTCCCGATGGAAAAACAGTGGCTTACACCTGTCGCAAAAAAACAGGAAAAGAATATGCACTTTCAACCAACTCGGATATTTATTTCTATAATTTAGAAACAAAAAAGACCGAAAACAAAACGCAAGGCATGATGGGCTACGACCAAAACCCTACTTTCTCGCCCGACGGCAAATGGCTGGCATGGGAAAGCATGGAACGCGATGGTTATGAGGCTGACAAAATCCGACTATTTATAATGAATGTTCAAACAGGTGAAAAGACAGATATATCGGCCAACTTCGATCAAAACTCGTCAGCACTAACATGGACAGCCAATAGCAAATCCATTTATTTTGTAAGTTGCTGGCACGCCGTTACACAAATTTATCGCGCCGACATTGCCACAAAGAAAATTACTCAAATAACGAAAGGTGCTCATGATTATTCTACTGTAGCCCTGGCCAAAGACAAACTCATCGGCGTGAAACACTCAATGAGCAAACCTGACGAGATTTACGCTATCAATCCAAAAACAGGAATTGAAACAGAGCTTTCGTTCGAAAACAAAGAGATTTTGGCACAACTTGAAATGGGGAAAGTGGAAGAACGCTGGATAACCACTACCGACAACAAACAAATGTTGACTTGGGTTGTTTACCCACCGAATTTCGACAAGAACAAAAAATATCCAACATTGCTTTTCTGTGAAGGCGGACCACAATCTACGGTTAGCCAATTCTGGTCATATCGCTGGAACCTGCAATTGATGGCTGCCAACGGCTATATCGTAGTAGCTCCTAACCGCCGTGGATTACCAAGCTTTGGTATGGAATGGTTGGAGCAAATCAGTGGCGATTACGGCGGACAAAATATGAAAGATTATTTCTCGGCAATTGATGCATTGGCCAAAGAACCTTATGTAAACAAAGATAAGCTGGGTTGCGTAGGCGCTAGCTACGGTGGATTTTCGGTTTACTGGCTAGCCGGTCATCACGAAAAACGCTTCAAAGCTTTCCTTGCCCACGATGGCATGTTCAACTTGCCACAACAATACCTGGAAACCGAAGAAATGTGGTTTGTAAACTGGGATTTGGGTGGTGCTTATTGGGATAAAGCCAATGCCATCGCTCAACGTTCGTATGCCAACTCACCACACTTATTTGTGGATAAATGGGATACACCCATCCTGGTTATACACGGTGAAAAAGACTACCGCATCCTGGCATCGCAAGGCATGGCCGCTTTCAATGCAGCAGTATTACGTGGCGTACCGGCAGAAATGCTGATTTTTCCGGACGAAAACCATTGGGTACTACAACCCCAGAACGGCATCCTGTGGCAACGAACATTCTATGAATGGTTGGATAAATGGCTAAAATAAGAAGTAAGAGCTAAGGAGTAAAAGACAAGCAACAAGTTTGTTATAATTTATTTTTTCAAGAGGATGCAACCGAAAGTTCATCCTCTTGTTGTTTCAACACAAAGAAAGCCCTGGCCAAAATTGAGTGCGACCAATTGAATACGTTTCACAACACAGGATACGCTAAGAACTATTTTATATCACGGAGAGGATGAAAATCTACAACAAACTCCTTTTGTTATAATAGCAATAATTAAGAAAGGATTGTATCAACTTCACAGAAACACTATTACCTTTGCAAACTAAGTCAAAAGGAAAATTAATGGAGATTAGCAGAGAGCAAAAAGAGGTATTAAATACGATTGAGATAGATAATTGCATTTCGGTTTTAGAACATTTACTTGAAAACGGTGATCAACTTATTCGTTTGCCGGAAGAGCAACGGATTAAGCTAATGAAGGTTGCCGGACAAATTACCCGCCCAGATAGAGCAGAACTAAAAAAGAGAAACAAAGGAGTAAAAATCGCAAAAAAACAAGAGCTCACAGAAATTAACAAAAAAGCCCGGGCAGCATCAAGTATTCGAAGTGCCCGCCTGGCAAGTATATTTGAAGCACCCGCTCAAATTTCCCTACCTGAATCCTCAGTCACACAAGTGAAACATGCTTTTACCTCCGAACAGAACTGTTATGTCTGCAAAAAGCGGTATACCGAGATCCATCATTTTTACGATTCGATGTGTACGGAGTGTGGCGATTTGAATTACGCAAAACGCTTTCAAACTTGTGATATGACGGGGCAGGTTGCCCTTATTACCGGTTCCAGACTTAAGATTGGCTACCATGCCACGTTGATGATGTTGCGTTCCGGAGCGTCTGTTATTGCCACCACCCGTTTTCCTGCCGATTCGGCCATCCGGTTTGCCAAAGAAAAGGATTTCTCTACCTGGAGCCACCGATTACATATTTACGGACTCGATCTCCGGCATATTCCCAGTGTGGAATTATTTGCTAATTATGTAGAGAATAAGTATGAACGACTTGATATTCTGATAAACAATGCCGCGCAAACGGTAAGAAGGCCTTCCACCTTTTATGCCCATTTAATGGCTAACGAGTCGCTTCCTTTTCATGAACATTCAGCCGATGTGCAATTATTACTTCAGCATCATCAAGAATGTATCGGCGAAATCGAATCGTTTGCCGGTTCGGGTTCCGATACAGATAAACCAATGACAGCGAGATGGAATGTCCGTACTCCGGGAATTGGGATTAAGTCCTCGGCACAACTTTCACAAATCCCCTACAGTTTCGATAATTCTAACGAAGCAGTAGAGCTTTTTCCTGAAGGACAACTAGATGTGGACCTACAACAGGTCGATTTGAGAAAAACCAACAGCTGGCGTTTGAAATTAGGACAAATAGAACCTGTAGAAATGATGGAAGTGCAACTGGTTAACTCTATAGCACCCTTTGTACTTTGTAATCGATTAATTGCATTAATGCGGAAAGATTACACAGGAAATAAACACGTTGTCAATGTTTCCGCCATGGAAGGCAAATTTCACACATTCAATAAAATTGACAGGCATCCGCATACTAATATGGCTAAGGCAGCACTTAATATGCTCACTCACACATCGGCAAGCGATCTGGCAAAAGATGGTATTTTTATGAATGCGGTAGACACCGGCTGGGTCACCGACGAAGATCCGGCAGAATTATCTAAACACAAACAAGATGTCCACGATTTTCAACCACCTTTAGATATTGTTGATGGCGCCGCCCGGGTTTGCGACCCATTTATCGATGGCATTAATACCGGCAAACACTGGAGTGGACAATTTCTGAAAGACTATTTCCCTATAAGCTGGTAAAGAACTATTTTGTCATGATATTCAACACACTAAGCGCCCTGTAATCAAGCAAGACACTTACACAAAACAACAAAAAGGGTATTCCAAAAGTCTCTTTTTGAACGCAAAAAGCACAAATCTTCGCAAACAAGAATTGTGCTTTTTGCGTTATCTGCAATTCACATTCAATTTTTATATCGAGCTCACGTTGATCAATCTAACAGTATTGAATAAAAAACCAACCAATATTCAAATTTTATTAATAGTCTACGCATTAACACAGAGCCTTTCTGACTAAAATGTAGTAATTTTGTTTAAATAAAACGCTACGGCGAGAAGCGATGCAACATTTGTTACCAAACACGCATCATAATAAACAGAATATGGAATTGAAGACTGCAATAACTGACGAACAGCAACTGATTGCCGGGTGCAAAGCAGGTAAATCGTGGGCTCAAAAGAGAGTTTACGAACTACATGCACCTGCCATGATGAGTGTCTGCGTCCGTTATGTAAACGACCGCGAAACGGCTCGCGACCTGTTGCAGGATGGTTTCATCAAGCTATTTACTAAAATCAATTCCTACTCGGGAACGGGCTCATTTGCCGGTTGGATCAGACGAATTTTCGTCACCACAGCATTGGAATACCTTAGGCAAAACAATGCACTCAAGCAAAGCGAAAGTATTGATGAATACAGTAATTATATTGAAAACACCGATGTAACCGTATTGGAGAAGATTTCTGCCGACGACTTAATGGCCTGCATAGCAGAACTATCGGATGGATACCGAACTATATTTAACCTATATGCCATCGAAGGTTATTCGCATACAGAAATTGCAGAAATGCTTAACATCGCCGAAGCCACCTCGCGATCACAATTTATGAGAGCCCGAAGAATTCTTCAGAAAAATGTACAATCACTAATCGGACACGAATATGCAAAACAATACAGATAACAAATCGGATGCTTTTAGCGACATCTTCCGGCATAAACTGGAAAGCCACCCATTGCCCGTGGATGCTGATTGCTGGAACGAAATAGAGGATCGCCTGAAATCAAAAAAAAGGAGAATCATTCCTTTTTGGTTTTGGTTGTCGGGTGGTGCTGCAGTAGCCGTCCTGACATTGCTTTTCACGCTTCGAACACCGTCCGAATCTCCCGATTTTATTGGAAGATCTAAACCCGCCAACACCCAACAAAAACAGATTCAGACAAAGCAAATCGCCAAACAACAAACACTGAATCCTAGTTCCACCCAAAAAGTCGTAGCTAAATATTCCAGAACCAAACAAACTACAAACAGACAAGCAACAAGTGGAAATGCGAAAAATAAACAAGAAAATACAACTACAAAACAAGACTTTGCCTATATTCATACAGACACCACCGGAAGCAACAAACTAATCGGAGAACCAGTTATGGACAACCCAAACATGAACGAAGAACTGACACAGGCAACTACTGAAAACAAAGACACCGTTAACAAAAAGAACCCAACAAGAATTTTGCCTGACAGGCTAATCGCAGAAACCAACGCTGAACCGACGCCCAAACCAAAAAATAAACAACACTGGTTGCTGGCAGCATCTTTCGGGTCGGGTGGAAGTGCATCTGGGCTAAGTGACGGGAATAACGGTTTGCTTTTTTCAGTCGGGAGTAGAGATTTGACTTATGCAGCTGCTAATTACACAAATATACTAACCTTAAATGATTTTTCGGAGAAAAATTATTTGGCTCCTATTTCGTTTGGCCTGACAATCAGAATGAATCTGGATAAAACACTAAGTTTAGAAAGTGGCTTGATGTACACGTATCTTTTATCCACGTTCGAAAACTCCGGCATGCAACATTCCAGTGCCAAGTTGCATCTTCACTACATAGGCATTCCACTCAACTTAGTAGCCCGACTTTGGGAAAACTCCAAATGGGATTTGTATATATCCGGCGGAACAATGGTTGAAAAAGGAATACAGTCCGTTTATAGCCAAAATTTATACTCCGGCAATCAAGCCGTCATCACCACCACCGCCAAAACAAACATCGATGGATTGCAGTGGTCAGTGAATGGAGCAATAGGTATAACCTACAAAGTACAACGGCATTGGGGAATCTTTTTTGAACCAAAATGTTCATATTACTTTGATAACAACCAGCCGGTAAGTGCCCGCACCGAACATCCTGTGGTAATGGGAATGACAGCCGGGGTAAGATTCCAATTTAAGTAATTGCTTAAAATCAATAATTGTAATGAAAAAACTCATTAATTCCTTTTACAGTTAGAAAAGACCTGGAGCATCTTTTAAAGTCAGCCTTTAGATTTGGCGTAACGTACAAATTATAAGAAAGAATATGGAAACTCACTTTTAAATTCAGAGATATGAAAAAGATCATGTTTTTATTCAGCCTAGCTGTTTTAACACTAACAAGCTGCGAATCGGTTGTAAAAGAGACAGTAACATACAAGATCAACGAACCGATTTTTATGGCAACCGAAACCTTTAGGAATTCGGTAAAGGTGACCAGTGAGCATCACGCAATTACAAACATTGGCAAAATGTGTTTCTACAACGACTACTTATACATCTCCGAACCCGAAAAAGGCATTCACATAATCGACAATCACAATCCGTCCACTCCTCAAATTGTGGGATTCATCCAATTACTGGGAAATGCAGACATAGCTATTCGAAACAATAAGTTGTATGCCGATTCATATATCGATTTGGTTTGGTTTGATGTTACAAATCCTGCACTACCCGAGTTAAAAGGAAGGCTGGATTCAATATTCCCGACTGCGCTTCCAGCTACTCAAAACCAGTATGGAATTGATTATGCCAAAAGTTACCCTGGTAAAAACAATGGAGTTATTATTGGTTGGGAACTGAAAGAAAGAACCGAAAATGTGTCGCATTACACCGGCGGTTGGTATGGTGGCGGAATGATCGATGACGTTGCGAACTCCGGGACAAAAAATGGGAATAGCACCGGCTACAATGGCTCCATGTCGCGTTTCAGCATATACAATGATTACTTATACTCCGTCATCAACAATTACATGAACATCTTCGATTTAAGTTCCGATAAGCCGACGAAAGCAGGACCCGGTTTATATATTGGACGAAATGTGGAAACCATTTTCAATTACAAAGACAATATGTTTATGGGAACACCATCAGGCATGCTGATTTATTCAGTCAAAGACCCGCTTAAGCCAGAATATCAATCATCGCTGACGCATGCCTACGGGTGCGATCCGGTAGTAGTTGAAAATGATTTAGCCTATGTGACGGTACATTCAGGAAACCTGTGCGGACAAAATACCAATGAATTATTTATCGTAGACGTGAGCAATGTGAGAAGCCCCAAGCAACTTGTTTCGTACACCATGACCAGTCCCAAAGGGCTTGGTATTGATAATGGCAAATTGTTTGTATGCGACGACGGGTTGAAAATTTACAACAACAGCAATCCGCAAACACTCATGTCAAACCAACTTGCACATTTTAAGAATTTAACCGGCTATGATATTATTGCTCATAACAACATTGCAATGATGATCGCCGAAGATGGAATTTACCAGTATGATTATTCCGATCTGAATAACATCAAACTTTTGAGCAAACTACCGATTGGGAAGTGATAACTTTACAATGGTCCCTTTCTTCTGTTAAGTCTGATAATACAAAAAGAGAGATTGAAAATAATTCAATCTCTCTTTTTATATTATCAACTGCCAATTGATTATTATCCGTAAATAATCTTGCCGTTTTCATCTTTAAACTCTTCAAAGCTTTTATTATACTGTTCCATAGCGCGGTAACTCATAGCCATACTCGAGAAACCACCATCATGATACAAGTTCTGCATGGTTACTTTGCGGGTTAAATCGCTAAACATAACGACGCAATAATCAGCACAATCGGCAGCCGTAGCATTACCAAGCGGCGACATACGTTCAGAGAAGTCGAGCAACCCATCCATACCTTTTACACCGCTACCGGCCGTTGTAACGGTTGGGGACTGAGAAATAGTATTGACGCGTACATTTTTTTCGCGACCATAAATATACCCGAAGCTGCGTGCAATTGATTCAAGCATTGATTTTGCATCAGCCATATCATTATACCCAAAAACAGTGCGCTGAGCAGCCATATACGAAAGTGCCACTACTGAACCCCATTCGTTAATAGCATCCATCTTCTTTGCAACCTGAAGCATTTTATGAAATGATATAGCTGAGATATCAAGTGTAGAAGTCAGCATATCGTAATCCAAATCATCGTAAGTACGTTTTTTGCGTACGTTTGGCGACATACCAATAGAGTGTAATACAAAATCAATTTTTCCACCCAGAGCTTCCATCGACTGTGCGAAAACTTGTTCAAGATCTTCAACGCTGGTTGCATCGGCCGGAATAAGCTTAGCATTTAGCTTTTCGGCCAACTCGTTAGTTGTACCCATACGTACAGCAAGTGGTGTGTTTGACAAAGTTATGATTGCACCTTCTTCAACAGCGCGTTCAGCCACTTTCCAAGCGATGGACATATCGTTCAACGCTCCAAATATAATACCTCTTTTACCTTTTAATAAATTGTTACCCATGATTTAATTTTAATGGTTTCTTCTATCAAACATTTAATCCTTTGAAATGTTTGACTTATTAAACTTAATTTCAGCACAAAGATACATAAAATGTGCAATAAACAAAAGCTAAATTATATATCAAAACCAAAATAGCATCATAAAACTCTATACCAGTGACACTTACATATACAACTCAATCCAGTGATTTCTCAGTCCTTGCTAGCTTGAAATCAGAAAAAAGAAAAAAATAAAGGTCCTTTAGAAATAAACAGAAAACAAAACAGCCTCACAAACTTGAAGTTTGCGAGGCCGCTTTTATTGGGATAGTTTTGACTTACTTATTTACCCTGAAACGCTCAGAACCGTTTTTAATAAAGTCAACAATTTGTTTCGCCGCAGCAATACCCGCATTTATGTTTGCTTCCGAAGTTTGAGCACCCATCTTTTTAGGAGTTGTAAAATAACGGGCACCTACTTTTTCTTTCATTTCGGCATCATTACCAGGAACAATGTCAGTCACATATTTAAAATCAGGACGCGATTCCATGAATTGCAGGATTTCAGCCTCATTAACGACCTCCTTACGAGCCGTATTGACAAGCATCGCACCTTTAGGCATACGGCCAAGCAAAGCTGCATTGATTGATTGTTTGGTTTCAGCCGTAGCCGGAATATGCAACGAAACAATGTCAGAAACACTGTAAAGCTCTTCAACCGAAGACAATGCTTTCACGCCATCTTTTTCAATCACTTCCGCAGGACAAAAAGCATCAAATGCATACAATTCCATGCCGAAACCTTTAGCAATACGAGCCACATTACGCCCTACGTTTCCGTAAGCATGGATACCCAGTTTTTTACCCATTAATTCTGTACCGGAAGTTCCGTTATAGAAATTGCGAGCTGCAAAAACAAGTAGTCCGAAAACTAATTCGGCAACAGCATTGGAGTTTTGTCCCGGTGTATTCATAACGCAAACTCCGGCAGCTGTAGCAGCCTCCAAATCCACGTTGTCATAACCTGCACCTGCACGAACTACAATCTTCAATTGTTTAGCTGCAGCAATTACTTCCGCATCGATTATGTCGCTGCGAATAATAATAGCGTTAGCATCTGCAACTGCATCAAGCAATTGCTGTTTCTCGGTATATTTTTCGAGTAAAGCCAATTCAAATCCGGCTGCTTCTATTTCCAGACGAATTCCGTCAACCGCAACTTTAGCAAAGGGTTTATCTGTAGCAATAAGAACTTTCATATTTTTTTAGTCTATAGCCTATAGCCTACGGTCCACAGTAAAAAAGCCGGGGACTTGCAGACCAGAGACAATTATTGATGTAATTTTTCAAATTCCTGCATGCAATCCACAAGTGCCTGGACACTTTCGATTGGCAATGCATTATAAGTAGAAGCACGGAAACCACCAACCGAACGGTGACCTTTAATGCCGACCATTCCTCGTTCAGAAGCAAATTTTTGGAAGTCAGCTTCCAATTCTTTATATTCTGGTTTCATTACGAAACAAATGTTCATACGTGAACGATCCTCTTTAGCTGCTGTTCCAACAAAGATTTTGCTGTTGTCGATAGCATTGTAAAGTAAATTTGCTTTTGCAATGTTTTTCTTTTCCATTTCAACTAAACCACCATTTGCTTTCAACAAACGCAATGTTTCCAAAGCGCTGTAAATAGGCAATACCGGAGGAGTATTGAACATTGAACCATCAGCAATATGTGTTTTGTAGTTAAGCATGGTAGGAATGTAACGCGACACTTTACCAAGCAATTCGTCTTTTACAATTACGAAAGCCAGTCCGGCAGGAGCTAAATTCTTTTGAGCACCACCATAAATCAAACCATATTTCGAAACGTCCATTGGACGAGAGAAAATATCAGAAGACATATCAGCGATCAATGGCACCGGAGAATCAATATCAGTCAATATCTCTGTGCCGTAAATAGTATTATTAGTTGTGATATGGAAATAATCAACATCAGTAGGAATTACATAATCTTTAGGAATAAAAGTGTAATTTGCATCTTTCGACGAAGCAACTTCTACCACTTCGCCAAACCCCTTGGCTTCTTTCATGGCTTTGTTAGCCCAAACTCCTGTATTCAAAAATGCAGCTTTCTTTTCGAAGAGATTAAACGGAATCATGCAAAATTGCAAGCTGGCTCCACCACCTAAGAAAAGAACCGAGTAACCTTCGGGGATATTTAATAATTCTTTGAAAAGTGCAACGGTTTCATCCATTACAGCCTGAAAATCTTTTGAACGGTGGCTTATTTCCAATACGGACAGTCCAGAACCATTAAAATCCAATACAGCCTGAGCTGTTTTTTCGATAACTTCGCGAGGGAGAATAGAAGGTCCTGCGTTAAAATTATGTTTCTTCATACTATAAATAAATATATTTGTTTGATAGTTTTATCGCCAAAAAATGAAAGCACAAAAGTACTATTTTTTTTAGTTTTGACCATCAAAAAATGTGTTTTTATAACATTTTTGGGCTAAAAATTCATAGTCATGCATTTATACAATTTAAAATGTATAAA
>DATFAW010000136.1:0-5070 GCA_035254165.1 Paludibacter sp. | reverse complement strand
GCAGTTTCTGAATTCGCTTTTGTAATACTTCAGAATCAACTCCTTTAGCCAATTTCAATTCCACAGCCGACACGGTTGATTTATCATATTCAAATAAATCCCGGGCTAGCTTAATGGACACCAATACATAATGATCGTCGTATTGCAACTGTTTCACGGCAAAAATTCCGGAAACAAACGTTCCAATCTGAGTGAAACTATTTTCGGGACGAAGCAGATTAATTTTCGAAGTGCGTTTGGGAGCATAAATGTAAAGCGGATCGACAAAATGCGCTCCCAACCCTAAAATACTGGCAACACCAACACCCGGAACGGCACGCTCAAAAGCACCATCATAAAGAATAAAACTTCCATCGTACATAATGCTATCAATACGAGTCATTTTTTCAAACTCATTGCTTACACCTTTCACGGTCGCAGGCATTTGCTTGTTTCTGAAGCGTAACAATGCATTTTCTTCGACCACTTCGGTGAAATATGCTATCGATTTATCTCTTCGGAGTTTATTGAATTCAGGAGAATTGACATCAAAAGATTTCCCGTGAGTCAATGTGATTTTCAAATCGGGATCAAAAGCCGAGAACATGTTAGAAATCAGCGATTCGAAACCGTTGAACACCGACAACACACACACCAAAGCCATCGTTCCAATAGCCACACCTGCAGCCGAAATGCCCGAAATGACATTAATGGCATTGTGCGATTTTTTTGAAAAAAGATAGCGTCGCGCTATGCGAAACGAGAAAGACAAACCACGAATTTTGCTTCCTGATACTGTATTATCCTGATTACTCATAAACATTTAATTGCCACTTCGTGACACAAAGTCACAAAATGGCAATCCGTAAAATTTAATTTTCAGTTTCTTCAACTACTGGTGACAAAGGATCACTTTTTAGTAAGTTATCAATATTTTCCAGATAGTCAAGCGAATCGTCGACGTGGAAAAACAGTTCTGGTACAATGCGTAACTGATGACGAACACGTTTGCCCAAATCGAAACGAATGGCACGAGTATCTTCTTGTACCTTAGCCAACACCGCAGTCGATTTATTACTTGGGAAAATACTTAAATGCGTGTGGGCAATTCCCAAATCGGGACTAATGCGCACTGCGGTAACGGTAATCAATGTACCTTGTAGTTCACGAGCATACAACAAAAAGATTTCTCCTAACTCTTTCTGCAACATCCGCGATATTTTTTGTTGTCTGGTTGTTTCCATTATTTTTTTTAGTAGACCCCTAACCCCTAAAGGGGAATTAAGAATCCGTTTTTAAGTTTGTTACAAATTTAATTTTCATTCTATTCCAAAGAGAAACTCAATGGAAAATGTATTACCAACAATTCCCCTTTAGGGGTTAGGGGTCATATCTTCCACTCAAAACCGTCCTTGGTATCTTTGATTTCAAAGCCAAGCGCAGTCAGTTCATTGCGGATTTTATCGCTGGTCGCCCAATCTTTATTTTGTTTAGCTTCCAATCGCATATTTAGCAGCAAATCAATTGCTTTCTTATATGCTTCATTCCCAGCCGACGCTTCGCTTTCGGATTTCAAGCCCAGAATTTCTTCTATAAACATCGCAAATACCGCTTTCAACTCATCCAAATCAGTAGCCGAAATTGTTTCTTTACCATCGTGTACTAAATTGATGGATTTCAATGCATCAAATAAATACGAAATTACGATTGGCGTATTCAGGTCGTCACTCATAGCTTCCTCGCACTTAGCACGGAGTCCGGCAGTTTCAACTGAAGAAGCAGCCGAAGAAGTCAGTTTCTGCAAACGAGCATAACCTTCCATCAAACGGCTCAATCCTTTTTCGGAAGCTTGTAATGCTTCGCTACTGAAATCAACCGTGCTACGATAATGGGCTTGAAGAATGAAAAAACGCACTGTCATTGGGCTAAAAGCTTGCGTGAGCAAAGGATGTTTCCCGGTAAAAAACTCTTCGAGTGTAATGAAATTTCCCAACGATTTTCCCATTTTTTGTCCGTTGATGGTAATCATGTTGTTGTGCATCCAGTACTTTACTGTTTCTTTTCCAAGCGCTGCAGTAGATTGGGCAATTTCGCACTCGTGATGCGGAAACATTAAGTCCATTCCACCGCCATGAATATCAAACTGTTCGCCCAGGTATTTTGTGCCCATAGCCGAACATTCCAGGTGCCAACCTGGGAAACCGATACTCCAGGGGGCTTTCCACCGCATGATATGTTCCGGCGAAGCTTTTTTCCACAAGGCAAAATCCACACTTCGACGTTTTTCAGATTGCCCATCCAAATCGCGGGTGCTTTCGAGCATATCTTCTATGTTCCGGCCCGAAAGTTTTCCGTAATTATATGATTTATTGTATTTTTCTACATCGAAATAAACCGAACCCGCGCTTTCGTAAGCAAATCCGGCATCCAGAATCTTTTGTACAAAATCAATTTGCTCCATGATATGACCAGAAGCATGCGGTTCGATGCTGGGTGGCAACACGTTCAGTGCTTCCATAGCTTTGTGGTAACGATTCACATAATATTGAACCACTTCCATTGGCTCCAATTGATCCAGACGTGCTTTTTTTGCCACTTTATCTTCACCACTGTCGGCATCATTTTCGAGGTGACCCACGTCGGTGATGTTGCGCACATAACGAACTTTATAGCCCAAATGTGTCAGGTATCGAAAAAGGATATCGAACGTAATAGCCGGACGGGCATGCCCTAAATGGCCATCGCCGTACACAGTTGGGCCACAGACGTACATACCCACTCTATTTTCATGCAGAGGTACGAACAATTCTTTCTTGCGGCTTAGCGTATTGTAAATATGTAGTTTATTTTCCATTGACCCCTAATCCGTCAGCTGACGGAGAATTAAATTAGTATCATTTATAAATTTTCAATCAGAATTGAGACAAATCAATTACTTCTTGTCTCTTATCTCACTTCTTCTTAAGCCATACTTCGTTGTTTTTTCAAACTTTCGTATGCTTCGTTGACTGAGCGGAATTTTTCAGTAGCTGATTTTTTCACATCTTCACCTAAGTCATTCACTTTGTCAGGGTGGTATTTCATGGCCATACGGCGATATGCTTTTTTAATTTCCTGATCCGTAGCCGTTGGTTCTATTTCTAGGGATTTGTAAGCCCAATCACGATCAACCTGCTTCATATAAGGCGCTTTGATTGACTCAAAATCAAGACGATCAATGCGGAATATACTGGCAATTCGTTGAATTGTTGCTAATTCAGAAGCAACCACTTCGCCATCGGCATAAGCAATATTGAAAAGCAAGTGCAGTAGCTCCAACTTCGAAGAATAATTCAGGTTCACACCAATTTGCATCGCCACTTCTGTTTCATCAATGTTCTGATTCAACAGATTTTTCAGTATTTGCAATGCCTCCAGTGCACCTTCTTCACCAAAATTAGCAACCAAAAACTTCTTAACCACAGCCAGTTCTGCCTTATCAACGCGTCCATCGGCTTTCATGATGCATGCCATCAATACGAGCAAACTCATTTTGAAATCGCCTTCTGTAGTATTACTTTGCCCTAATGTATGAGAGGTGTTGACATGTACCGATCCGTCGAACATTGATCCCAACGTAAAACCGATTAATGCTCCGACAGGTCCGCCAAAAGCCCAGCCTAAACCACCGCCTATCCATTTTCCAAAACTTCCCATAATGCCTTTATTTGAAATGATTTTAGGGCGACAAAGATACGAAAAAATGCGCCAATAAGCCAACCTTCGAAAAATGAAGATTGACTTATTGAATTTGAAACCCTAAAATAGCTATAAATAGATTATCGCACAAACAGTTCTCTGTTCACACTATCAAAGTGAGTGATAATATTGTAAGAAAATCGGCTATAATTTTCGCCATAAGAATTGACAATATAAATCATTTCAGCTCCGGCTTTTTCTGCAGCTACAATTCCGGGAACTGAATCTTCAAAAATAATAGTCTCAGAAGGCAGTAATCCTAACTTCTCAGATGCCGCAAGAAAAACATCCGGTGCTGGTTTGCCGCGTAAAGTTCCATCGTTGTACGCCACTTTATCCAAACTAAACCAACGATCTAACCCCATGTGTTCGAAATAAAAAGCTACGTTCTCAATGCCGGCCGATGTGGCTATCGTAAATGGAATTTCTTTTTCCGACAAAAAATTAAAGAGATCTTCAGCACCGTCAGCAAATTTCAACTCATCCACACAGAGCTCCCGGTAAATCAATTCTTTTTCCTGAGTAAGATCATTCAACTCTGTATCGGTTAAGTGGTCACCAAAAATGGCACGCATAATATCGGGATTTCCTTTGCCATGAATTTTCACCCGTTTTTCTTCATCAGTCAGATGCAAGCCTCTTTTTGCCAGGAAAATATCAAAAGCCCGATCGTGATATGGCGTGTCCCAGAAAAGCGTTCCATTGAAATCGAAAATTGCCCCTTTAAAAGTCATTCTTTGTAGTTTTTATATTGATAATTGATAAATTTTTAAATTCCAATGGCTTTCCTTCGTTTTGAAAGCCGATAAAACCCTTGGTAGCCGTGACTTCCGAAATGTTGTTTTGAAGCACACCATTCACGTACACTTTTATCGTTTTATTCAGGCAAATAATCTTCATCGAGTTCCACTCTCCCAGCGGTTTTTCATTCGACGGTTGCATCTTTGCCACTGTAGACTTCACCTTATCCGTACACTCTTTGGCCCATAAGCCATTCATACAAATAATATCGCCCGCCGCATCAGCCTTTTGTTGAACCTGATAACACACCGGCCAGATTGTATCTTTGGGTTGTATGTGTACCAACACGCCGCTGTTTCCAAGCGTTTGTGTCCAACGCCACTCCAAATTAATTTCGCAATTGGAATAACTTCTTTTTGTCCGCAGATAGCCATTCGAAACTCCTGTAATTTTCAGAATACCCTTGTCCATTTTAAAGACTTGTGAAGCATTGACTCCTTTGTCTTTGATAATATAAATCCAGTTTATAGTGTCAGATTGACTAAAGAAAGATTGCTTTTGACTGGATTTTTCTTTTGCTGGTTTTACAGCAAACACAAAGCCACATGTCGG
>DATFAW010000135.1:0-6710 GCA_035254165.1 Paludibacter sp. | reverse complement strand
TTATATTCTTGTAATTTTGAAAAACACATTTTTGTTTTCCGTCAATATTGATATTTGTGAATGTTATATTGGATATTGGTGATTCTTCCAGCCCTCTTATTTTTATCGGAATCAATACACCCGAACCTGTAACATTGCTGATGTTTATGTTTCTGAATATGGGAGTACGTTCTGTCAAAGGTTCAACCGGCATTTTGGAATAAAGCAGATCTAATGTAATAGCTTCTTCTTTAATATTCTTCATAACAATATTACTTACCTGGATATCTTCCACTACACCACCGCGTCCACGGGTTGATTTGATGCGGATGCCGCGGTCTGTTCCGTCGAAAACACAATTACTGATGGTTACTTTTTTTACACCACCACTCATTTCGCTGCCGATAACCACACCACCATGACCGGCCAGCATGGTACAATTGGTAATAGTGATGTTTTCGTCGGCCATTCCTAATTTGCGGGCCTGAAGGTCACGACCGCTTTTCAGTGTAATGCAATCGTCGCCCACCGAAATATGGCAATTGGAAATATGCACATAGCGGCACGACTCGGGATTGATACCGTCGGTATTTGGCGAAAGCGGGTTGTTGATAGTGATGCCTTCGACGGTTATATTTTCGCAAAATTCCGGGTTGACAGTCCAGAATGGTGAATTGATAATGGTGATTCCCTGAATTTTTATGTTTTTACAACGTACCGGTTGGATAAAAGGCGGGCGGAAAAAGCGGCGTTGCATGGATGAAACGTAATCTTCGTTGGTTTCGGCATACAATGTTTTTGCATCGTTAGCTTTGTCCCACATAGGTTGGTATTTGTTGAAATCGCGCATTCCGTTTGCATTTAAATCGGTAATCACACGGTAGAACTCATCCCACCATTTTTTTCCCTGACCGTCTATAGTTCCTTCGCCTTTAATCGTAATGTTCTCCGCATCAACGGCATAGATTAATGGACAAAAACTTTTCATTAAAACTCCTTCGTGACGCATTTCCACAAAAGGCAGGTAGTCGTCAAAATTATCAGAAAATAGAAGGGTTGCACCAGCTTCCAACTCAATGGTGATATTGCTTTTCAATTTGATAGCACCGGTCAGATACTTTCCTGCAGGGAAAAACAAGGTTCCACCACCATTGGCATTTAGTCGGTTGATGGTATTGTTTATCAACGTTGTGTTCAACGTTTTTCCACCTTTTTTTGCGCCGGCAACTGCCATGTCAACACGCTCGGCACGAAGTCCAACGATACCGAATTGTAAGAATGTAAGTAGAATTAAAATAGTTCGTTTCATATTAGTTTGCTTATTACTTTTCCAAATTTTAAAACTTTAGAAAAGTCAGGTAATCTATTTAATTATTTTCGAGAATGTATAATTTCCGCTTTGTACCGTTTTTGATTCTTTTTCACCAGGTAAATAAATGTTGGCAGTGCAATTTACCGGAATTGAAATATTTAAAGTGAAGTTATCAGCCGTCTGACCGCTTTGAGCGGTCGGACGGATAGGTTCATGTTTCCATTCCACTGATATTTTTCCATAAAGTGTTTCGTATGACGATCTGACAAACTTTAAGTCGCCAACAACTTCCGGACGGATCACGATATGTTGAAAGCCGGGTTCGTTTGTTTTAGTTTGAATTCCGGCCAGTGAAGCGAAGAACCATTCATCGATTTGTCCCATCATAAAATGATTCCATGACGAGCCCATGCGAGGATCCCATTGCTCGGTGAGCGTGGTGGCACCAAACTTTTGCTGAAAGCCATAACCCGGAGCATCTTCGTGATTGTGCATGGTGTACATCAATTCATTCAATCCGTTTTGTGCCAGTGTCTGAAAAAGATATCGATTGCCGATATCACCTGTTGTAAGACGGTTTCCATGTGCTTTAATGTCTTTTACCAGGTTGTCGAGCACTGCCTGACGGTTTTGCGGTTCCACAATATTCATAAAAATAGCCATGGAGTTAGCTGTCTGGCTACCGGTTCCGTATTGGTTGGTTTCCGGGTAAAAGAATTTTGCATTAAACGCTAGTTTTACATCATTTGCCAGTTTTGTATAATAAGTTTCGTCGTATTTGTTTCCAATCATGTTGGCCGCTTTCGCCAGCAAGGTCAAATCATAGTAATAATAAGCAGTTGCCACCAATGGGACAGGGGTGTTACGCGAAAATCCTGCACGGAAATTTCCATAATCGTACCAATCACCCAATCCAAATGACAGGATATGATCATTGGCACGGCTTGTCAGATAATCAACATAATGACGCATATTCTGATAGTAATTTGTAATCAAGGTTGAATCACCGTAAAAATTAAAATACATCCACGGCAAAATAATCAATGTGCTTCCCCATTCGGGCGAGTCGCCAAAATCATCGAATCCTTTGCTGGTGCCAAAGATATTGTACATTGGAGCAATGGTCGGAACCATGCCGTTTGGTTGTTGTGCATCAGCCATGTCCTGCATTACTTTGGGCATAAAGGCTGCAAGATCATAATTGTACATCAAACCGGGACCATTTAGGTGTGTCTGTTCCAACCAACCAAGTTTCTCACGATGCGGACAGTCGGTGAAAACTGCTTGCATATTACTCTTTACAGCTTTTTCAATCAATTGGTGAGCGTTGTTGAAAATATTGTTTGAACAGTCGAAAGTAGATGTTTCAGTAGCTGAATTATAAACAAAACAGGACTTCAGGTCCTTCAATACCGGTAATTTGAATGGATTCTTATCGCCTTTCAGAACTGCTCCTTCCACCTGGATATAGCGGAATCCGTAGTACGAAAATCGCGGATGCCATGTTTCAATGCCATCGCCTTTCAGTGTGTACTGATAACTATGAAGTCGCCCTGTCTGATTTTGATTGGCAGCACCTTGCGGTGTAAGTGCTTCCGCAACCACAAGCATGATTTTATCGCCCTTTGTTCCCTGAACTGTTATCTCTGGAAATCCCGACAGGTTTTGTCCCATATCGGCTACAAATGCGGAGGGGGCAATTTTGCGTTTGGTGACTTTCGAAGCACTATCAATTTCCTGAGCCGATAATCTTTTTACTGATTTGATGTCATAGCGCTTCATTATTTTCACTGGTAGAGCCAGCTGTGGAGTCAATTTTCCTTTGGGTGCAGCTTGAATTACCACCGGTTTCCAGTCCTGATCCTTGAATCCTGTCAGATTCCATCCTTTTTGTTCAAGGCGTGCGTCGTAGTCCTCGCCGCCGTAAATACTATTGAACGTTATGGGGCTGAGTGAATATTTCCATGATTTATCGGAAATGATTTCCTGTGTAGTTCCGTCGGCATAATTCACAATCATTTTGATAAACAAAGTAGGTGCCCCAAACGATACTTTTAGTTTGCTGTAACGCCCGCCTTGTTGGTTATAAAATCCGTTTCCAAGGAGAACCCCGGCTACATTTTCACCGTTTCGGATTAGTTTAGTTACATCAAAGCAGTTGTAATAAACCGTTTTGTCGTAGTCGCTCCAAAAAGGAGTGAATTCTCCGTCGCCCACCTTGATGCCATTCAGAATGAATTCATAATGTCCCAAACCGCACACATAGGCAGTAGCATCGGTAATTTGGTTTTTAGTACTGAATGCTTTTCGGAGATAAATACTTTTTTGTGATAGTGTATCAATGCTTTTCCAGATGGCTTTGTATTCCGGTGTTCCCATTTCGGACGTAAAAAAGCGCTGACTGGTAGGAATTTTCGCATCATTAGCCCGGATAGCCCCAATCCATTGTGCATTCATAAATGCCTCTTCGGGCGCAATGCGAAATTCATTTTCGGTACTCCATGCTGAGGGTTGGTCTTTCTCGTCCCAAACCCGAATCCGCCACAGATATTTTAAAACAGGAGTAAGTGCTTTGCCATCATAAGCGATTAACTGACTCTTTGTTGATTTTACTTTATTTGAATTCCAAACCGTTTGACGAATACCGTTTTTGCTGGAAATAACCTCAATTTCGTAGGCCGTTTGCATAGCACCATTTTTCTCCGATTTCATTTGCCAGCCTAAACGCGGATATTTAGTGGCAATGGCCAATGTCGATTCAGCCATTTCGCAGGTAAGTTTAGTGATTTCAATAGCTTTTGATACTATTGAAAGACAAAGAAAACAAAATAAGAGAATGTATGCTTTCATGTGTTTTTTTATTTCAAAACATCAACGCAAATTACTTTCGTCAGTTTGTCAGTATGACCAACTTCTTTTCCATCTACAAATATACGCAGTCCTTTTCCAACATGATAGCGATCACCGGTTTTGTCCCATACAATAGAGAGGTTGTGACCATGATAACGTACATTGTCAAGGCAAAACCAGTTCCATTTACCTTTAGGCAGAAGCGGATTTACTTCCAGTGTATTGTCCATTCGCGGGCGAAGTCCTACCAGTCCGGAGATAATTAAATCGTTGAATGTAGAATGATTGTAGTAACGGCTGCGTTCCTGGTCGCCTTTGAGCCAGTAACCGGTGACTTCATCCAGATATTCGCCAACGTATGGCCGTCCGCGGTGGTACTGAGATTCAACATATTTTTCCAGATGACTGAAATATACACTATCGCTAGTAACTTTTTGCGAAGAATTATTCATGAAATTAGCCATAGCAGTCAATGTTTGAGCTGTGGCAAAAGGCCATACAGCACCATCCCATTCGCATTTACCAACACCGTGCGTGCGGAACAGCGGATGACGGCGTTCGGCGGTTGTCATTCCGTAAGGAGCAGAGAAACCTTTTTCATCGGCCAGTTGTGTCCAGGCACTATCGTATTTGGCTGCATCCGGCATATTGAAATACCAGGGCAAATACCCGATAAATTCACGCACATTGGCTAAAGTATCTTTTCGTAAGGTTTCAAAGAAGCCTTGCTTTTTACTCCATAGTTTATTTTGAATCAATAACTTCAGGGTATCAGCTTTGAGTGCATATTTTTTCGAAGCTTCAGCATTTCCGGCCATAGACTCAATAGTAGAGAGTGCTTTGGCATTTCCGTACATGTAACTGTTGATGGTTGGACGTGCATATTGTTTTTTGCGACCACCGCTGATGGTTTCTTCCATGCCGTCCTGCACATCACCTTGCCAGAACAGGCCGTTTTTAAGGCGATGTGTCGATTCCCAACGACTGTATTCCGCTTCCATGTCTTTCAATAAGTCAAGCAGGAACGTTTTATCTCCGGTAACAAAATAGCGATTCAGTTGTGCGTCAATATTCCAAGAACTGAAGCTCATCATTTTCTTCATCGGTGCACCTTCGTTGCCACGATACCAGGTGCGGATGGCCTGATTCATGTACGTTGTGTCGCGCAACCAGCGGCTTTCGTAGATATGATGACCCAGTGCACTCGAAATTAAATTGTATTTATCAGCGTAACTTCTGTTAACCAGAAATTCAGTCATCGCATAACCCACTGGTGTTTTTTCGATATGCTTACGCAATGTCCACCAGCGATAGTAGAACATTTCTTCGAAATTTTTCTGAGGGCATTCAAAGAGAGGAATATTCTTTTGCATCCATTCGCTTACTTCTGCATTGGGAATGGCCTGCACGATGTTTTCATTTTCCATTGTGTTGAAATAATTCATATAATGTTCGAAGTCCCCGAATTTCAGGAACGAAGCTGCAGCATCATTATCCAGCGATTCCGTTTTAAAGTCAGCAATACGGAAAGTAGCCAACGGTTCCTGATCACCGGCATTAGGCAGGTCGTAATCCTGATCGGCAGGAGTGTCGGGGTTTGGAAAATTAGTTATTTCGCCGGTGCTGAAAGCAATGCGCTCGATGGATGCCACAGGAGCAAAGAACATGCGCAGGCCTACCTTTTTATCATCTACGAATACCGTTATGTTGCGGTTTTCGGCCGACAGTTTTACTTCTACATGATATACTTTTCCGGCCTGATATTTCATCATATTTGAAAAGCGCGAGCCACCTTTGGCTTGAAATGTACTGTCGTTTTTCAGTTCCAGCCGGGAGCATACAATACCTTTTCCATCTAAAAATTCAATATGGAACATCCCTTTGTTTGCCTGATCGGCCATCATGTCAAACGATACATTCAGGTTTTTGGTGGCAGGGATTTTCCGAACCACTTTAGCATAATCGAACGGATCTTTATCTTTCAGAGTCAACCAGTTTTTAGCACCCACTTTTTCCAGCGAAACCGGTGCCCAAAGAGGTGAATATATGTTCCAGTCGGTGAGTTCCGATATTTTTGAGTAGTCATCGAAATTATCGTTTGCCTGAGCTGTAGCATTGATTTTTACAGGTGCCGGAATTCGTGAAACCCACATATCTTCTTTATTTACACTGTAAGTCACCCACATGTTTTTGTCGGGTGGTGTGCCGTTCCCTTCCTGAATGCCACGGGTATATTGCGGCCCGTACGATTTGTAATTACCACCGTAGCGCATAGGAGTTATTTCGCCGTGTACGAGATTTAGTGTCGTGTAATTTAGTCCGTCGGCCGATGTGGAAATGGCTAATGGCCAACGAAATTCAGACGGATTATAAACAGTGGCATAACTTCCGTCAGTGAGGCGTTGTCCCCATATTTTAGCATTGCTGGTTACGAAACCTTTGGCGCGCTGTACATTTAAGTCCCAGGTTTTTCCTTCATCTTCGCTGATAGAAGTGAGTGCAAATTTCCACAAGCAGGCCACTTTACCATCGGGCAAATGATAGTAATTAAATGCTTTGTATTCTTTGT
>DATFAW010000134.1:0-4731 GCA_035254165.1 Paludibacter sp. | reverse complement strand
CCGACACGGTAATCACCACAATATCGTCAGGTTTGAAAGTATCTTTTTCTTTTTTCAACAGTGCCAGCGCGTGTGCCGATTCAATGGCCGGTATAATTCCTTCCAACCGGGTAAGTTCAAAAGCAGCATCCAACGCTTCGTCGTCATTGATCGGATAAACTTTGGTGCGCCCCGTTCTGGCAAAAAATGCATGAGCCGGTCCAATTCCCGGATAATCTAATCCGGCCGAAATAGAATAAGGTTCAGTTATCTGGCCGTCTTCGTCCTGCATCAGCAAAGTGCGGCACCCATGGATAATTCCTTCAGTTCCCAGACTGATAGTAGCTGCCGACTCACCCGAGTCAATTCCCAATCCACCCGCTTCAGCCGAAATGATGTTCACCCGTTCGTCATTCAGGTAATGGTAATACGTGCCCATGGCATTACTGCCGCCACCCACGCAAGCCATCAAATAATCAGGATAATCACGGCCAATCTGCTCCTGCAACTGCCATTTGATTTCTTCACTTATCACCGACTGGAAAAATCCAACCATATCAGGATATGGATGCGGACCCACCGTGGAGCCGATAATATAAAATGAATCGGGATTGGAGCACCAGTAACGAATAGCTTCGTTAGTGGCATCCTTCAAAGTCCAGTTTCCACTTGTAACAGGTTCAACTGTTGCTCCGAGCATACGCATTTTTTGTACGTTCAGGAACTGGCGTTCCACATCCGTTTTGCCCATAAACACAATGCACTCCAAACCCATCAGCGCACAAGCCGTAGCCGTAGCCACACCGTGTTGCCCGGCACCGGTTTCGGCAATAATGCGGGTTTTACCCATGCGCTTGGCTAGCAGGATCTGTCCCAACGCATTGTTGATTTTATGCGCTCCGGTATGATTCAAGTCTTCCCGCTTCAGATACACATTCGTACCATATTCAGCCGATAAACGTTTCGCAAAATACAGTGGCGAAGGCCGTCCCACGTAGTTTTTCAGCAAATCATAGTATTCCGCTTTGAACGAAGCATCATCCTTGATAGCATAATACGCTTCTTTCAGGCGCTCCACCGTTCCGTGCAAAATTTCAGGAATATAAGCCCCACCGAATATTCCGTAAAAACCGTTGTTGTCAATTGAATAGTCCATATAAAAAGTTTGTTATGTTATTTACTTCGTGTTATTTGTGCTTCGCACGTTATTTCCTTTCAGTGTTATCGCAGCGTAGCAAATAACTTTAATAACGGCGGAGCCTAATAACAGTGAAACGTAAAACAAAAAAAGGCTTATCGTGAGTCCGACAAGCCTTTTTTGTAATATCTTTTATTTTGATAATATACACAGGTGTTACATCTCACGATTAGCTAATCTGTAAGTGCCACCACCAAAATTTGTTTATTGTCAAAAGTGAGTTCATTTTCTGTTTGTTTGTTTTGAGACTGCAAAGATTGCAAATTCATTTTAATTGCGCAAGAAAAATGACATTTTTTTCTTATTTGTTTTGTTCTTTATCTTCTTATCCTTATTTGAATTGCATTTTCCAGTGACTCCTCGCTAAAGAAAATCATATAACCACCGCCTCCTGCACCACTTATTTTCCAGCCCAATGCACGATTTTTATAAGACTCTATCTGAGCCAATATATCAGTCGAAATCATATTGGGAAACATCACAATCTGAGCTTCAAAACTTCGAGTCATAGCTTTACCTACAGCCACCGCATCTTGCAAAAGCAAAGCATTCCAACAAGCTTCAGTAGCCTCACTGAGTTCCTTTGCATTTACAAGGTCTATATGAGTATTAGCCAACACATCATAATCTTTGTGACGAGGATAAAGTGGAACCATCCACAAGCGTTGCTCAATCCAGTCCAGGATATGATCATCCAGAACACTCTTTATTTCTGTAGGCCAAAACCCACCTTCATAATAAAGATTATTTAATCCCGGCATAGTTATTCCCAATGAGTCTTGCGAGCCACTTACATATTTTGTACCCGGAGGATTCTCGAAGCAAAACAGCATTCGGGCAAGTTTCTCTTTATCACCATCCGGAATATCCGATTGCCAAAGCTCAATGGCTTTTTTCCTACTACTGGTCGACATACCGCTCCGGTCATTAAACTCATAATCGGGTTCAATACAAATTGTCAATACCGAGCCACTTGCATATTGGCTAACGTAAGGTTGATCCATCCAGCCTCCGGCCAGATCAATCCGATACGGGATATTACACTCTTTACGCAACGCTGTTGTAGAACGTGGAGGTAAGTTGCCATGAGGGAGGCGTTTACTTACTACATACTCAATCCCTAGTTCTTTACATAAATTTTCCTTGGCAAGCGTGTGTCCATCGGCATTCACAAAAAATATATCAGGGCGCAACGACTCTATTTCATCCAAAAAATCAAGCAAACCGCTTCCTTTGTTAATCCAGGCATCTTTTACTGTCCTCAGCGCTTTAACCATATAAAGCCTTTCTGCATCTGAATTAATCGTTTTCCGGGCTTTCAATTCAAAAATTGTTTTATCAGAACCAATTCCCACATATAAGTTTCCAAATTGAGCGGCTTCTTCGAAGAATGCCACATGCCCACTGTGCAGCATGTCATAACACCCACTCACAAATACTTTTTTAGTCATAACACTTTCAAAATAAGGTCAATTAATGATTAGATAGCAGCCTTTAATACACTAGCTTATCAATATTTCGCTGTAAAGTTACGAATAATCATCTTGTTGCGAAGAACTGGAGTGTAAAATATTCAATGAATTTTCAAATCAACGCTTATACACTAAACAGAAACTCACCTACAAATAATAACAAAAAAAGATATAGAAATAACCGTATATATGCATTTTATCAAAAATATCAGAAATGAGCAATTAGAAACAGCAGTATATAAATCGTTGCAAAAATGCAACGATAACGTGATAAAACAGAATGATTTTGGTATTCAACCTATTATTATCGGTTCTTTATATTTAATTTACTTCATACGTTTTCGTTATTCAGTTTTTTTTCCGAAATTTGCGGACTTAAAAATACCATACAATAGACAGTAATTTTAAGAACAAAATAGACGTGAAAGAAACAAAGTACATTTTTGTAACCGGTGGAGTTACATCCTCATTAGGCAAAGGAATTATTGCCGCATCGCTTGCCAAACTATTACAAGCCAGAGGCTTTAAAGTCACCAATCAGAAGTTAGATCCTTACATCAATGTTGATCCGGGAACGTTAAATCCATACGAACATGGCGAATGCTATGTGACCGTTGATGGACATGAAGCCGACCTCGACTTAGGGCATTACGAACGTTTTACTAACGTTGAAACACATCGCGCCAACAATATTACCACCGGACGTATCTATCAAAATGTGATAAATAAAGAACGCCGTGGCGATTATTTGGGAAAAACGGTACAAATCATCCCTCACATCACCGACGAAATTAAACGTAATATAAAATTATTAGGAAGCAAAGGCGATTTTGATTTTGTAATTACCGAAATTGGTGGAACGGTTGGCGATATAGAATCATTACCTTACATCGAAAGTGTACGTCAGTTGCGTTGGGAATTAGGCAAAAACTGCTTAATTGTCCACCTTACTTACGTTCCTTATTTGGCTGCCGCCAAAGAACTGAAAACAAAACCTACTCAACACTCTGTAAAAGCATTACAGGAACAAGGCGTTCAGGCCGATGTTTTGGTATTGCGCACCGAACACAATATCTCTATGGATATTCGTAAAAAAGTGGCTTTGTTTTGTAACGTTGAAACGAGTGCCGTTATGCAGTCAATTGATGTTCCGACCATCTATCGCGTTCCTTTGAATATGCAGGAAGAAAAATTAGATGAGGTTGTGCTGACTAAAATGGGCTTTGATTTAGAAAAAACGCCAAAAGCAGACATGGAAAAATGGACCGCTTTTGTAGAGAAACTGGAAAATGCCAAAGAAGAAGTTCACATTGCCATTGTCGGAAAATACGTACAATTACCTGATTCATATAAATCAATCATTGAGTCTTTAATTCACGCCAGTGCTTACAACAATAAAAAACTAAAACTTGAATTGATTCTTTCGGACAAGCTGAACGACGAAAACGTTGAAAAGAAACTTGGCAAGATGGACGGTATTGTTGTTGCCCCGGGCTTTGGCCAACGTGGTATGGAAGGTAAATTTGCAGCATTGAAATTCACCCGCGAGCACAACATTCCAACCTTGGGAATTTGTATGGGTATGCAAACCATGTCTATCGAATTTGCACGTGATGTATTGGGATACACCGATGCCAACAGCACAGAGATTGATCCGGATACTACTCACAAAATAGTAGACATCATGGAAGAGCAGAAAAACATCCTTGATTTAGGTGGAAGCATGCGTTTGGGAGCTTACAAGTGCAAACTCAAAAAAGGCTCTAAGGCTCGTGAAATTTACGGTAAAGAAAATATAAACGAACGTCACCGTCATCGCTATGAGTTCAACAACGAATTCAAAGAAGGTTTTGAAAAAGCAGGGATGATTTGCAGCGGATTAAACGAAGAGTCTGATTTGGTCGAAATCATCGAATTGAAATCGCACAAATGGTATATTGGAGTTCAATTCCACCCCGAATATAGCAGTACTGTTGTGAATCCACATCCACTTTTCATTAGCTTTATGAAAGCAGCTATTGATAAATAACCAATGGTTCAATACGGGAGACAGCTTGTTGTTTTATTGAGATTTAAATAAAA
>DATFAW010000133.1:0-14914 GCA_035254165.1 Paludibacter sp. | reverse complement strand
GATGATCCTCTGTCTATTTAAAAAGAAGTGGAGCCAGTTCACGCAAACTGCGACGCCAGGTCTGAAACTCGTGAGCCGTGTTTTCAGAAACATAAGAAACGGCATTGTAACCTGCTTCTTTTAAATCAACCGCAGCTTTCTTAACTCCGTCAGGATTCTCACGACTACCGCAACTCATAAAAATAAGTTTTGCCTGCAATTTATCTTTAATTTCAGCAGGACTATAAGTTCCACCGCTTAACAAAGCATAGTAAGAAAATACTTCGGGACGGGCAAGCGTAATTGCATGAGTTTCAAAACCACCCATTGACAGACCACCCATGGCACGGTTACCTTTATCGGCAAGTGTGCGGAAGTTGGCATCAACGTAAGGAATCAGTTCATCCACCAAAACTGTTTGAAAAGGAACAACACTGAAACTTCGGATAGTACCCGGTTTGGCGTCGTTTGTCATTCCGTAAGTCATTACAATGATAAATGGTTTGATTTTACCTTCGGCAATCAGATTGTCCATAATCAAATTGGCATGGCCCTGGTTACTCCAAGCAGTTTCATCTTCACCCCAACCGTGTTGTAAATAAAGTACCGGATAGCGTTTTTTTGCATCTTTGTCATATCCCGGAGGAGTGTAAATAAATGCACGTCGAGAGGTGTTTGTGCTCTTGGAAGGGAAAAGAATCTGCTGCACATTGCCGTGAACAACGTCCTTAAGTGCATAGAAATCATTATCATGAGCTAGTATCTCAATGCCGCTTTCCCAACGGGTAGAACCGTAGAAATTCAACGTGCCAGGATCGTTAAACGTACCGCCATCGATAGTCAAATGATAGTAATGGAAACCTTCGTCCATGGGACCTTCAGTAGTTCCTACCCAAGTACCGTCTTCGGCCTTGGTGAGCTTAGTACCTCCCCTACCTCCTAGCCCAAGACTTACATTTACACTTTGAGCTTGTGGCGCTACGACACGGAATCGGGCATAGCCCTGTGAGTTAACTTTCGGGAATTCTTGCCCCGGTTGGTTTACAGAAGAAGGCTTGAAGTCTTCAACAATTGTAGTCTGATTGGTCTGAGCCAAGCAGAATAAGCTGGTAGATACAGCCACTACAAAAACAGATACTGATTTGTAATTCATTGTGATAATCTCCTTTTAATTGTATTTATTAGTATTTTAGTTACAGATTCTTGCTTGTTTATTTAAACTTTATCCAGTCAACTTCTACACTTCCGCTTCCTTTAAAAGAAACAAATAAATTGTGATTTCCCGGCGTTATTGCTTTGACCATAGATTCGATATTCTGCCAATCCGATCCTTTTGGTATTTTTACGCTTGAAACAACAGGGCTATCAGCTTTATCCAGACGAATTTCTAACGTTCCGCCAGTTGCAGTTTGTACTTTTACAACAATTTTCTTGACTGAAATTGATTTGAATTCAACAGCGTTGTATTGAACCCAAGCATTAGGTGCCAAAATTATTTTCCAACCGGCAAAAGTATTGGCGGTATCAAGAAAAGCAATGGAAGCTCCCGTTTTGCTCAAGTTACTATATCTATCAAGTTGGATTTCTTTATTGGCAGGCGTTAACCCAACACCTCTGTGGGTAGCTATCACTTTCTTGATAGTGCCGTCGGCATTAAAAAACAGACTATCAATTCTTACCGAACGGTTCTTATCAAACTTGGGAGAGTAATCTTTGTCGTGATAAAAAAGGTACCACTGTCCTTTGTACTGAACAATAGATTGGTGATTGGTCCAGCAACCCGATGCAGATTCGTCCATAATTACACCAACAGGTTTGTAAGGTCCCATAGGGCTATCGCTCATAGCATATTCGAGGCGTTCGATCCGATTCTCAACATGAGGATAAGTGAGGTAATATTTCCCATTAAGCTGGAAAGCAAACGGACCTTCAATAAGTCCTTTAGTAGGCAGATTAGCAACAGTTTGAACTTCGCCATCCACTTCAATCATATTGTCCTTGAGTTTAGCAACACTAATACGTCCTCTGGCTGTAAAAATATAAGCCGAGCCATCTTTGTCCAAGAGTACACACGGGTCAATACCGCCTATGCCGGTTACAGGTTTGTCCAAAACAGTGTACGGTCCTTCCGGTTTGCCAGCTGTGGCAACACCAATTTTACCGTCAACAGGGAAATAGAAGTAATACTTCCCGTTTTTGAAAACACAGTCGGGAGCCCACATATCGTAGTTGATTTTAGTGAGCCAGGGAACTTTGGTTTGCGTGACGATGACACCGTGATCTGTCCAATCTGTCAGATTTTCGGAAGAAAATACATGATAGTCTTCCATACAGAACCAGTCCTTTCTTAAGTTTTTATCTTTTGGAGCAACAATGTCGTGCGATGGGTAAAGATAAACTTTACCATTAAAAACCCGTGCAGTCGGATCAGCACTAAACTGATTGCGAATGATTGGGTTTTGCGCAATGGTATTTATTGAGAAAAATACCATTGCGAAACCGATAATGAAAAAATGTTTGTGTCTCATGTTATAATACCTTGATTTATTTTTCGTTCGCCAATTCATTTACAGCATTTGCCAGGAAGATATACCATGCTCCACCATCAATGATACATTCGTTTTCGCCCCAAAAGAAAGGCCAATCATCTTTATTTTCAAGGTAGTCGGGTTTCAACAATATCAATCCGGGAACAACGCCACCCGCAATAGTGGTAAAGTCAGCCCTATTATTTCCATAAGCCACTTTTTTAGAACGAGTTCCCACTGCATTCACAAACGACAAATTTGAATAAGGATGACAACCCAAAACATAGTTAAGACCTTTATAGACATATTCCTTACCAATAATATCCGGATACGCTTTATGAACATAATAATTGGTTATTGACCAATTCATAGCATGTGAACTCCCACCCCAACCACTGGTTATCACAGGTACTCCATACGGATTATCCTTAACGCTTTTATCTATAGACTCTTTATACTTTACAATATAATTCCTAAGTTTAGCTTTATACGCTGCATCCATGTATGGTATAGCCTGAAGTGCTGGATTAAGGCTACTTCTACCACCAAATCCGGGGAAATAGCCTAAATTTCGACCTGTGGTTTCAGTCATACGATCAAGCATTGGCCATATTTGTTCCAGAAATCGGTCAGCATATTTCTTTTCTTTTGTGGTGATGAATAACTGAAGTACTGTATTTACGTCGGCCCCTTTGCCCATCATCTTCATAAATGGGTTTTCATTTTCTTTGGGATTCTTTGTTGCTTCATCTGCCTCGTCCAATAGTTTTTTTGCACAGGCTAAACTCCTATCGGAAAGATCATTGTTGAAGTTCCTGAGAGCCCGGCTTGCTTCAGCCAGTGTTGCAGCAGTTTGATAATCCAACATGGAACTGCGGTTAGTAAATGCCCAGCGATCATCCATTGTTCCGCTTGACTTACCATCTGTTTCATATGGCTTTAGGTCTGGATTATACGGAAGATTATCGGTTTCATTAATCGCATCTCCAAGGTGATGATATTGATGTAGATTAGGAACAACGATTCCTCTTACCGGATGACCAATATTTTCGCACTGCGCCACTAGATTTAAAGTACCATGCTCAATTTGCTGTAATACATCCGGTTTGCCATCGGGACGATGAATATCAACATAGCGAGTTTTTTGATCAATATAGGTTTCATCTCTATCGACTTTGAAACTTTCCCACAAATCGACAAAACTTGAAACAACACTATTATGAGAGCCGGTTTGAATATCGAAATCCCCTGCATCGAACCAACCACCCACTGCCATTCCCGGAATTCGTTCCAACGACTTGTACTTTGTATCCGTAGTCGGACCCTGACTATAGCCATCAAAATGTTGAGTATTAACAGGAGCCTGAAGGCAATCATCCAGATAAGGAGCTCCGTGCCATACCCGGTAAGCCTCGTTTACTTCCATGTGATCCATCTGAACCGGAAACCAAACATCGGAAGTAGGATGCCAGACTTCGCTGTAAACAGTTGGACTGATTGTGAATGTATTTGTTTTCTGATCCCCGTATTGAATAAAATAAATTCCCGGTTCTTTCACCGAAGTGAAATCGAATTTGGCATAGTTATACCGCAGGTATTTACCCCAGACTTTCACTTCGCCACTCAGTTTTTCAATAGATTTACCATCCTGCGTAACCTGAAAAAGCGAAGCTGTTTTCAATGGCACATCATTTTTATCTAGCTCAATAACAGCTACTTTATCTTGTTGAGGCACATAACCAACTTGCGAAAACTGAATTACCGGTTCTCGTTTCCAGTCAGGAATGGCGTTAGGCTCAAGATACCACGTCAGAACCTTTCCTGTTTTATTGGCAGGGAGCAGACTTCGCACAACAAACCAGCCATTTTGAGCCAAATTACGACCATCAAATAACATGAGATCAACATCTAAAGACTGGATCTTAATAAATCGTTCTGGATCTTCGGGAGCAAGGGCAATTGTTTTACCTTTTGCCATTGGGTTTGGCACTATAAACTCATTTCTGCCTCTATCATCAAAGGTGGTATGGCCGCCATACTGAGGCACTTTTTTACTTATTGGTTCCATTTGAGTATTACTTGCAGGATACCTTGGAAAATTCCCAGGATTGCCATCAACCCAATATGTCTTTTCAAAATAAGCTGAAGGTAAGAATTCCAGGTTAAAACCCGCTTTCCCCTCAAGTTCTTTAGGCAATGGTTTATCTAAATAGACACTAATTTCAATCCCATTATCTTTGGCTGTTGCACTTATTTTAGAATTAAAATCAAATTCTTTATAATTCAACTCAATAGAAATGGTTTTGTTTGCCTCATCAACCTTACGATTAACAGTAGTGGGAACCAAATCCCATTGTTCAGGTGTATTCTGCAACCTTACGGCACCGCCAGTCGAAGTCCTGACTCCATGATGAATAATCTCAATGCCGGCAATTTTTTCATCTAAAAACATGCCTACATACTGGTTACTGTAAACTAACACATTAACACCCTGAGTTTCAAAATAACCCTGTTCGTTTAGTTTTAGTTTTTGCCCAAAGGTCAGATTTGTAACCAATAACAAACAAAATAATGAAAGAAATTTAGGGCAAAACTGTTTAAATAACATTGTCTTACAGTTACAATTGTGACTTTTTCTAGTATTTTGCATAGTTTAAGATCTTATTAATTTGAAAAAGTAAAAGTACGATTCGCCTTTATCATTGCTGACTCGACAGTTTAATTTTTTTCATGTGAGTGTATTATTACTCTGAAATCTTATCAACTATATGGAAATAATCGAAATCTGCATATCCACCCGGATTTTTGGAAGCATAATTATATAATCCAAAACGATAACCCATAAAGTGCTCCATCAGTGTGTATTCCATTTTAAGCTGTCTGCCAATGCTGTTCCATGTTTTTCCATCGAGGCTATAGAAGAATTTAGCAATATCAATTTTGTTTCTGAAATCGCACTCAATTTTGAGAAAAACCTTGTTTTGAAAGAGCGGAATACTCTGTAATTCAGTTGGGTTATCAGTTTTATTGCTCACCATATAAACATATTTGGCTCCGTTTTGCACTTTTACACCCACTAAGCCAAATTTGCGTTGCAAAACACATAATCCGGCAAAATCACCGTCCTTCAAGTTCGACACATCCACCAACGTAGAGCCAGTACAAACCGGGCCAATGGTTCTTTGAGTGAGCGTATTTCTTGATTTTAGAAACAGTGTATCAATACGTCCGGTTTTCAGACGTAAATATCCCTTGCGCTCGGTTACCGACCAAAGTTTATTATCAGGATTATGATTCCATTGCCATACCAATGGTAAAGCTGGTTCTCCCTTTTTGCGGGTAAATTCATCATTGTTAACAATACTAGGAATTAAGCCTTTGCTAGCTGGCAAATCGAGCGTATCGGGAACCTTGCCATCGACACCAATTACCGGCCAACCATCAACCCACTTCATGGGCACCAAATAGGGAATACGGCCAACCGATCCATGATCCTGAAATAAATAGGCAAACCATCGACCATCAGGGGTATCAATTATCCCTCCTTGCGCAACACCTTTATCTTGAAGTGCTATACGACCCTCCCAAGGGCCGAGTAGTTTATCTGCCCGATTTACCACCACTGTACGCATCACTCCACGAGGCCAGGATATATTGAATAGGTAGTATTTACCATCATGTTTGAAAAGTTGCGAGCCTTCGGCTTTTAACATGTTCGGTTCGGTCACAGCACTGGCATTTTCTATCAGCACCTGATTCACGCCACCCTCTTTTACACCCGTCAAATCATCATTTAATTCAATAATTCGAAGCCGTCCATTGCCCGTAATCAGATATGCCCGATCATTGTCAAAAACCAATGAACAGTCGTGGTATCCAGGTTTGAACTCATTCATCTTCCACTGGCCTTTTTCAATATCATTGGTCCTGAAAATATAGGTTTTGTCCGTTGTTTGAGCATAGGTTGCGATATAATACGTCCCATTGTGATAACGGAGGCTACTGGCCCAAGAACCTTTTCCGTAATTGCTTTTTCCATTAATGAGGCTCAACTCATCCATTTCGCCCAGTGTATTGTAGGTATAATTAAGCATTTTCCAGTTCACAAGATCCTTAGATTTCATGATCGGCACACCCGGACACATGTGCATAGTGGTACTTGCCATGTAATACGTATCGCCAACACGAATCATCGACATATCAGGTATGTCTGAAAAAATAATCGGATTTTGAGCTTGCTTTTCTTGTGCGTTCAAAGTGATTTGACACAAAAAAGAAAGAAATAAGAGTACAGGATATAGTTTGAATTTCATTTCGGGTATTGTTTTAATGATTGTTTTATGAATATAAACTGTTATTTATCAGTAGTTTTTCGAAGGATGCGAACATCAAACACTCTGCCTGCCGTATTCCCCGGCGCTGCCTGAAACCGGACTTCTACCGATTTTTTACCAGCAATCATCGACTCCGGTAGTTGGTATTCAAAATTCACGAATCCCGGTTTGTTCCATTTCCCGGCGAGATTTTCGGTAACTAATTTTTCGCCATCAATTAAAATGTCGAATTGGAGTGCCCCGGTTTCATCGCCTCTGTAACGAACCATGAGTGATAAGTTGGTTTCTATGTTTGTGCGCATCGTGTAACTAAAAAAGCCTCCATCGCTGGCATTACGCCAGAATTCATTCTGGTAATTACCTGATTTTGAGTTGGACGATTTTAGTGAATGATCCACTTCCGGTTGCTGTTGGGCAGGCGTAACGGCATCGAGAGTTCGTTTGTCCAACATGATTTTTTCATTTTCAATTATTGCCAGTGAATCGCGCACCCTTTGATATTGGGGTTTTGTCAGAGCCATCCAATACATCATATACCTCGAATCGTGAATACGGAAGAATGGTTCTAACACCAGCCTGAAATCAGCATCGGAAGCAAACAATCCTTTTGTGGTAAATGTCAGAGGTTTTCCTTTCACAGGATAAATCTTCGACAAGAGATTGGAACGCTCACCAATCATAACCGGGGCTTTATCCAATGGAATTAAGGAGCCATGGGCAATGTGCCCCCACCTGCTGTCGTTAGCAATCAGCCCTGTCATATCTTGTGTGCCTGTTTTAGCTGCCAACAAGATTGGACCGTGCATAACTACCACATATTGCGGCACATTAGGTAGTTCTTCCAACCTGTTTTCCATAGGAAATATTATTTTTACTTCATCGCCGTCTTTCCAGGTACGGGCTATTGGTATATATGATGATGGCTCGGACGAAACGTTCAAGGCTTCTTTTCCAACTATAATTTTAAACGATTTAGCCGAAGTCCAATACGGATGCCGGATCATCAATTTAAAATACTTAGGTGAAGCGGTGTGAATGGTTAACTTCGTGGTTTCTTCGTCAGGAAAAAGCGTTTTTTGAGTTACGGTTATTCCTTTTTGCTTCCAATTCAGTTGGGATGCAATAAAAAGATTCACGAAAAGAGTATCCTCCTGATGGGTATATATAAACTCACCATATTTCCCATGATTTTCCATACCCGTTCCTACACAGCACCACATAGCTTGGTTGGGAGCTGAGTAAACCCTGTAATGTTGCGGTCTGGCGGGGGTAAAATAAACATAACCTCCATGTTCGGGATGCTGGGTTGACAGTATGTGATTAAACAAAGCTCTCTCGTAAAAATCGGCATAGCGTGCTTCGGGCTTCATTCTGAAAAGCCCTTCGGTAAGTTTAAGCATGTTATAGGTATTGCACGATTCAGGACCTTCACGATCTGTTATAAAATCGGTATAAGCCGATGCCTGGGGGAAAAATTCCTTACGACTGTTTCCTCCAAAAGCCAGGCTTCTACGTTGGGTCACTGATTCCCAGAAGTATTTTGATGCAGTAACATAGGCAGGGTCGTTGGTTTCTTCGGCAATGCGTTCAAAGCCTATTACTTTTGGTATTTGTGTGTTTGCATGTATATTATCCAGATTGTCTTTTTTTTCCGCAAAAGGGTCGAGGATAAATTTATGTGAAAAGCGTTTGGCCATATTCAGGTATTTGCTTTCACCGGTAATTTGATAGGCATCAGCATACACTTCATTCATTCCGCCGTGTTCGTTTGCCAGCATAGCCTGCATCTGGGAATCTGACAGGTTGGCGCATGTGCTTATTCCCCAATCGCATAATTTGAGGAACATGGCTTTTGAGGTTTCATTGTTTGCATACAACCACGCATCACGCAATCCGGCGTACATCTTGTGGATATTATACCAGGGAGCCCAACCCTCCCAGATGGCTGCCGGATTTCCATTTTTAATCTTAACCCAAATGCTTTTCGCGTTAGGGCCGCCACCAAGGTATCCAATAAAGTTACTGTCTTTAGCGTTTGCTTCCTGACATTTCTTCAACTCATTGATCATGCTTTCCATACGTTCTTTGCAGCGAAAATCACCTGTTGATGCAAAATTCATGGCCATTGCAGAAAGGTAATGTCCGGCAATGTGTCCATCCAAACCGTCACTTTCCCAGTTTGGATAATTTCCAGCCTTGGTTTCCAGCCCGGCTGCTTTCTGATAAGGGGCTAACATTCGGTTTATGTCGTATTGCAACAGGGTTTTGATATTCAAATCCTGAGCCTTTTTAAACGGACTATCCAAGAGTTGAACATCTCCGAGGGGAAAAGTATTTGAATATAATTTATCTTGTCCCTGGGCATTGAATGCGCAGATGGAAAATAAAAGGATAACTCCAAAAATCTTTGAATTCATTGTTTTATTTTTTACTTGTTTTTATTCGAATTACAGTCAGCGACATAGCTGGGACAGCATACTCAAAGGTTTTACTTACTTTAATTACCGATTTGGTTGGAACTATCTTTTGCGTATTTTCAAGAGTATTTTCGTCATCTCCTTTTCCGGCAAGAACGGTTTGCTCAGCTACGGATACTATTTTTTTGAAACTGCCAAGGTTGACTTTCATCGGGTTGGATTCTTTCCCGAAATTCACCATTTTCAGGATAATATCACCTGTTTTGGCATCTTGCACGCACGAGGCAGCTAAGGTAGAATCTTTTTCATTTTTCGATATCACCTTATCAAAATAGAGATTTCCCTGATTGGCCGAAAACATTTTTTGCACATAATAATTTGGTGTAAGGCAAATCTTTACGTTGTCGAAATAGATCATGTCGGGATTCCATTGAGTGAAATTCTTTTTGGCAAGCAAAGGAGCATACGATGCCATCCGTACCACATCACCATTGCGTTCGAGTGAGGTCATGTACGCAGCTTCCGCAATAGCATTCCGCAATTTGTTTCCCCACGAAGCATATTCGCCCAAATAAACCCGGGTTGCATTGCGGGCATATTTATCGTAACGGTGTTGATTGGCAATAAACCATTCGGGGCTGGTATAATAGTGTTCGTCAACAACCGGAACTTTCAGTTCATTGGCTATTTTCCAACCTTTGGTAAAATCATCACCGTCAGGTGCCGGACCAACAGTACCAACAACTGTAATTTCAGGATGTTTGGCTTTAACCGCATCAAAAATCAGTTTGAAACGTTCTTCAAATTGAGGAGTAATGTTATCCTCATTTCCAATTCCAACATATTGCAGTTGAAAAGAAGCAGGATGCCCTGCAGCAGCACGTTTAGCTCCCCACGTAGAAGTCACGGGACCGTTGGCCCATTCGATCAGATCCAATACTTCCTGAATGTAATCCTTCATTTCGTCCATGGGGATTGCTTTTTGACCGATTCCACCAAGTTGCCAAGTTCCGCCTGTGTTTTGGCAACTAACGGCAGCAGGCAGTACTGGAAGGGGTTTGGCACCTATGTCTTCACAAAACTGGAAATATTCGTAATATCCCAAACCGGCAGTTTGGTTGTAGCCCCAGATATTCCGTTGCTCCTTCCGCTCTTCGATTGGGCCAATGGTGTTTTTCCAACGGTACATATTGCCCAAACCATCGCCATGCGAGAGGCAACCACCCGGGAAACGGATAAAATGTGGTTTCATATCTGCCAGCATTTGCGCCAGATCGGCACGTAATCCGTTGGGTCGGTTTTTAAATGTCTTTTCGGGAAAAAGAGAAACCACATCCAAGGCTATTTTGCCTTCTGTTTTGGCCAAAACAACCAGACTGGAAGTATCGCAACTTGCTGTAGCCGTCAATGTTGCCGTATATTTTTGCCAGTTTCTCGAAGATGTAGCTATTGAGCTTGAAGCAAGCACTTCTCCTTTTCTGTTTTGCAAGTTTATCGACAATACGATTGGAGCGTCAGACAACTGCTGTGCGAATACAGAAAAGTTGTATTTTTGGCCGGAACGTACAACTATACCACCGAATCCTGGATTCTTTAGCCCTACGCCCGATTCGCCAGTAAACTTCGCCTCTTTACCCACATGTTCAATGTCAATAACCATGTAATGAGGATTATTTGGATGAATGGGTGACTTGGTTTCCACACTAATTCTCCCATATGAATATCCTGTGGTAATATACTCCCAATAAGAAAAAGGATTCCAGTCCTTTCGCTCGGTTGGATTATATTCGAATGAGCGGTTTTGTACCTGTTCGGCATAAAGTCCGCCATCGGCCGAATAATTGATATCTTCAAAAAACAACCCAAATAAATCGGGCGAAATTACTTTGCCGGATTTATCAATATCTCTGTTTGTTTTTTCAACAAATTCTTTTCTAGCCTGAGCATTAATAGAATAAACAGACAAAAATACTCCCAGCAAAAAAAACGATATACTCTTTCTCATGTGAAAACAATTCATCACTAATTTTTATTCACAATTAATATTTTCTCTTTCCCTATAATATACACGCCATTTGGTAGTTCCTTCATTACCTGTGCTCTTTTTATTCGTGATCGTATTTTGATTCCCATTATAGTATAAACATCTACAATTTCATTAGGGTCGCTATTGTACGGAACCTCATTGATACCTGTTGTCGGATCGTAAGTATCAGAGTTAGTCAGGTACACATTATCAATAACAATCGGCTGATTACCAGAAGACCAAAATCCAACAATATATATATGTCCAGGATCAAGTTTCGTTGTTGTTCCAGACTTGGACATGTTGGCAAGGGTTACAACAACCGTACGAGTAGTTCCAAAATCATATTGAGCCGGTTTGCTCCAGTAGCTGTTTTCATCAAAAAGACGGAACGAAATACTACTGGTATTATCAGCACCCAGTTTTGCTACCAGATACTTATAACCTGACAGATTTACGCCATTGCTGTAACTCCAACCGCCAAAACCCCATTGACCGGTAACTAATGTCTTAGTTGCCTGATCAAATGTTCCCGTAGCCCAAATAGATGGATTGAAAATGGTACTAACCAATGGGAAAGTAGAAGAAGTGATGTGTAAATCAACCGATTTTTGGTCTCCCAATGCGCCTTTATAACTCACAGTCACAGTTACATTTCCATCTGCCTTGGCGATAATCTGACCATTTACAATCTTTACAATATCCGGATTGGGATTGGTATAAGTAGCTCCAATGCTTATATCTTCAGTATGACCATCGGCATATAAAGCCTTAACCGATAAACTGGCAGTACTACCTGTCAATAATGTAATATCTTTATTTTCAACTACGAGATCTGTCAAAGTCAATGCATCAGCACTGTATCCTACAAACGAATTATCAAAATATTTATCCTGGGTAAAATCACTTTCTGTTGAGAACCAATCAATATCCACATATCCACCCGTTTGTATTGTTGCAAAATTGAAAAGGCAGAACTTATTTCCGGTAAATACCGATAAGTCAAATTTCATATTCAAATCTGAACTGAATTTAGTATAAGTTACATTGTCTGTGCTATAATAAAAACCAGCAGTACTAGTATTGTAATTAACTATGGATCTAAGATAAATTACTGAATCAGCAACTGTTTGTCCTATTTCTTGTACTCTATTATTTTCAACTATCAGTTTTTTCTGGCCATTTATTACTTTTATACCAATATATGCATATGGATTTTGAAAAACAGCCAAACCAGCCACATCTCCTTCCTGCATATTCTTGATGCTCATTTTCATTGTTCCATACGAATGAGCCAAATCCTGTGGATAGGCAAATATCCTTTGAGTGAGTGTGTTTTTTGCCTTATGAAGACTATCAACAACACTTACGGTTTTTAATCTAAGGTAATCAGGGCGTTCGGTCAATGACCATTTGGAATTATCGGGATTATGATTCCAACTCCATTGCATCCCTAATTGGTAGTTTCTGAAATTATCGTTAGTTGGCAACGTTGTTACCGGATAATCTTTCCCAACATTTGGTTTTCTATTGGTAGTAACTGCTGTGCCGTTCACCCCAATTACCGGCCAATTGTCAACCCATGTAACAGGTTGTAAATTAGGAAAACGTCCCAAAGCACCTTTATCAGCAAATAACATCGTCCACCATTCACCGGTCTGAGTCTGCACCAAGGCTCCCTGATGTATGCGGTTGCTATTAAAAACCTCTTTCTCATCATAAGGTCCAAAAATAGATGTTGAACGAAAAGCTACTTGAGTAGCATAATAACCACCAGTTGTTGCATAAATGTAGTAATAGCCATTAATCTTATACAGATGGCTTCCTTCTGTTGCCGAGTTGTTCAAACCGGCTGGGATATTCCCAAATGTTATAGCCTGATCTTTAACTACATTGAAATCAGCATCAAGTTGAGCTATATGTAAGTTATTGATGCCATATACGATATATACCTTTCCATCATCATCGAAAAACAGACCTGCATCGTAGAAAGAAGATGACAATTTCTTCTTCGTCCATGGACCTGCAGGGTCAGTGGCAGTAAGCAGATAACTTCCCTCGTCCAAGGTGTTGAAATGAAGGTAGAATTTGCCGTTATTATATTTCAGGCTACTTGCCCACTGACCGCGACCATAACGGTTGCAGCCAGCCAAATTATAACAGTCAGTTGTTTCAATTTTTTCCAGCGGATTACTGCAAAATTCCCAATTGACCAAATCATAAGATTTCAGAATAGTAGCCCCCGGAAACGTAAACATAGTTGTGCTAACCATATAATAAACATTACCCACACGGATAACATCCGGATCAGGAAAATCTGCAGAGATTAACGGATTAGTATAAGTTCCGTCGCCATTATCGCTATGCGACTGATAGACAAAGTCTGGCCGTGCAAAATTCACTTTCGAATAGTCTTTAAACCAGGTATTACAAGCGTTAGCACACGCTTCAGGATTATTATTAAAAGCAATTCCACCAGTTGGGTCACCTTTATCAATCAAACCTTCAGGAGCCAACAAATTCCAGCTTACATTGCCCGATTCATCCATTATTCGTTTGAAATTGTATCCAAAACCCGGACTAGCAGCAGTACCGGTTGTACCTGTACCCCAAGTTCCCATATTATACGACTTACCTGTTGTTGCATCTACTCCCACCTGAGGTGACCAGTCAACTTCAGTTATAGCTATCGGCGCAAAATCGGCCACCGGCTTCACGTTTTCGTTCCAACCACTCTTGAAGGCATTGTAATCAGGTCCACCGTTCAAAAATCCGGGATAAATATGAACGGAATAACCAATATTCGTTCCTTCAATAGGATTGATTGCATAACCTTTGTATTGAGATTGATAACCGGTTCCCGGTATCCAAAGAATATTATTTGCTCCATTAGTGCGTATTGTATCAACTATAGGCTGAAAAAACAGTTTCAACTGATCAAAATGGGCTTGAGAATTACTTCCATAGGTACCATCTGGCAACATAATCAGAACTGGCTCATTAGCCAATTCAAACATCACATTATCTGCATTTTTCAGATCAGGTTGACTTGACAGGTATCCCCACACTTTCAACAGATATTTATTGTAATTATCACCTACGGCAATTTTTTCGGGGCAGACGCCGGGCGGGCGAAGAATCACATACATTCCTCTCGACTTGGCGTGATTAATCATAGGAACGATTACATTGCTAACGGCAGTTTTAAACCTGTCAAAGTCAAATGCGGAAATATCATTCTCGCCAGTCGTTTGCATGCCCGGAGTATTTGACCAATAAGGATCAACATGAAGTCTTATATAATTTAAATACCATCCGGCTGATGTATCAGTTAATCTATCCATGACGGAGTTATTGTAGCTCAAACATCCTGTTACATCATAATTATTCCACCGCCATATACCTGATCCACCCCCATTAAACCACGGACTGGGAGTCATTGCCACTCCATGCAAATTCACTATATTCCCATGAATATCTTTTAGATATCGACCTTCGACATGCAATTTTGGCGTTGCTCCACCCATCCATGCACTCGCATTCGATGACACTGAAAAAATGTAAATTGTGACAATTGCTTTAAGAATAGACTTTTTCATGTTATTTCCCAATATGTAATGTTAAATAAAT
>DATFAW010000132.1:0-7468 GCA_035254165.1 Paludibacter sp. | reverse complement strand
CGGCTAGTTCCAAATTTTGATGAAGTTGATGACCCCCAATAATTGTTTCCATCGAAAAGTTTGAACTCGACATCAGCATTGTTACTGCTTCCTAACCTTGCAACTACATAATTATAACCCGACAAATCTATGCCTTCGTATTGCCAACCGCCAAAACCCCACTGTCCGGTTTTCAGCGTACGCGTAGTTTCATCAAAAGACCCTGTGGCAAAGATGTTTGGGTTAATCAACGAATTAATCAACGGAAAGGTAGTTGCATTCACGTTAAATGTAACTTGTTTTTGCTCCCCAAGTGCACCTTTGTAACTTGCAGTTATAACCGCAGCACCATCTTTCAGAGTTTCTATAAATCCGTTTGTTATCCGTACTGCTTCGGGATTGCTGATTTCATAGTTGGCTCTAAAGCGGATGTCTTGGGTATGTCCATCGGCAAAAACAGCGGAAAGAGGAATTCTTTTACTTGTGCCTGTGAGTAAGGTAAAATTGGTACTATCAATTGCCAAATGATCTACTGTCTGACCTCCTATGGTATTATAAGTTTTAGAAATCGCGAGCATCTGAAGTCCATAGCGTTTCCCCAATTCACGTGCGCCAATTGTAGAGAAATGAAAACCATCTACACTGTTGCCCGTGCATCCTTTCGACGAAATGGGATACGAATTTGGAATATAATACGGCAGCGTGGCAATAATACTGTTCATGCCCCAGCAAATCCCACCCTGATCTTGTTGCAGCATCTCACCGGCAAGCAGTGGAATGGAATTAGCCTCAATACTCAGGTCTTTGAGCATATTATTGTATGTTTTTTGTACTTTTTGTGGCCAATCAGGTTGCATATTGTTCGATTCGCCTTGATGCAGCAATATGCCTTTAATCACACCTTTCTGTTGTGCTAACTTAGCCATTTCGATTATTTTAGCGTAAGGATTACCGCCATAGATGTTCATCAAGCCTTTTTGCCATGCATCAGCATTTTGATAGTATTGTGTGTAATTGTCTTTATCAAAAGCGTCTATACCACTGCCACCAATAGCAACAACTATTACGCCTACCTTCACACTGTCGGGAAGGCTATCAACCAATGTGCGTCCGAAATAATCGGCGGGGGTTAGTCCCGTATCCCAGCGGCACAGGGGCGGCGTTGCGGTATACCAGTTGCCCACCGACCTGCCCATATGCTGAAAATCATCAGGAGCTACCGTCATCACCTGAAAACGGCTGCTAACACCCATCTTATCATCCGCTGCAATTGCTGCATTTCCTTCCATATTCGACTGTCCGAAGCAGATATAGATATGGAAGTTCGGGTCGGGGGCAGCAATACTTTTACTCCTGGACCCGGGAACAGAAACCTGTGCAGGCAAATATGTGCTTAAAAATATAATACAGGCTAAAAGAAGTCTAAAATATTTCATGTGATTTTTTATTTATACCTTTAAGCAATTCCGGGTACTTAACGCCACATTGCATCCAGTATTCTTCGGGCTTCCACATAAGTATATGCCTGTTTTATTTACCCAACGTTTGGATGCGAACAATAAGTCTGTTATAAAAAACAACTCGCCATCAAAGGCTGAACCGACTGAGTGTTACGTTTAAGTGTCCAACTGAACGAGAACCAATGTTCTTTCTATTTTTTAGCACTATCTGATTTTCTGCCGCCAAATGGAAAGTTATCAAGAAAATGCATCCTATCAGAAAAATAAATTTAACTGAGCTGAATGCATTAACCAACCATTTCAGGTCTTTTCTTATCTTGAAACTTCTTAAACCTTAGAATACTATAATTGATTTTCAACTAAAATAAGCTAATCGTGTATGTAAAGAAAGTTGGATCTGAAAACACCTGGAATTTTTCCAACGGGCGGGGCCCGCAACTGTTAGAACCAACTCCCAGTGTTTTGGTAGAAACACAAAATACGGTTGCTGTACTTGCAGGTAAGTCAATTTTATATTCTACCGGATACATTTGCTCATCTGTATGAGGAAGAGCCGCCACTTGCATGAGTTTCTCATCAGATTGTATCATCATAGAAGGCATATCCTTACCACTAAGTTTTGCCCATCTTACTTCTTCATGATTACCGCGTTCCATTGGTTTTTCGTATTCATATTGTTCGTTTACACCCAATTCATAAACACCTGCATCGGCAGCACTTTTACGGTCTGAGTAGTTTTCCATTGGACCACGACCAAAGAACTCCATACGGTCTAGCTTTTTATCAAGTAACATGCGCACACCAATTCGAGCTAAGTTGAGACGGAATCCAACAAATTGAACCTGATTATCAACCTTGATCGTTCCATCTCCTTTTACCAGGTAGCTGGCAGTATGATACACTCCAAAGCCTTCTTTTCCATCGGCTTTTGTTGTAGAAGTTACCTTCACCGAAGCGTTATCAACAATTTCTACTTTAAAGTCAACCAATGTATATTGAAGCGTAGTTACACCGAACTTTTGCCATTGTTGGTAAGCCCAGTCGTCGTCATTACGGTGAGAGGCACGCCATAAATGCAATTTAGGAGAACCATCAGCAGTCAAAAGATTGATTCCGTTTTGAACCAACTGATCCATAAATCCGGTTATCTTATTAAATTTAACAGAGAAGTTTTTTCCTGAAACTGTCACTGATTCTGCATTCTGAACCAACTTAACCGGTTGTTTTACTTTTGTTTCCACAGCAGGCAGAGTGTTAATTGGCAGTTTAAATTGCGCAACTGCTACTTCAAATCCTTTGTCTGCCCAAAGCGTTTTTTCTTTTTGTGTGTATGAAACACGCACAAAATACTCAGCTCCTGCTTTAGGATGCTCTACTTTATAAGGGATATTTGCTACGAAAAGTCCTTTTCCCCATGAAGGACGCATTTTTATTTTTCCGTTGTCTATTTCTTGTCCGTTTTCGGTCAAGCTCCACGATGCTTCAAAACCACTTAAAGAAATAAACTGATATTTATTTTTAATTTGAATACCTCCATTTACAGGGTCGGTGAGTTCAGTATCAATCCATTGAAATGCTCTTTTCATTTCAGGATAATGCGGTTTAACTTGGTTTCCTTCTGTAGAACGGTCGTAAGAAACAACTCCTTTATGGATAAAATAATGGTCGTTCGGAGCTTCCCCAAAACCGCCTCCATATGCCAGAATCGGGTGTTTTGGGTCACGTTTGTTCCACAAAGCCTGATCCTGATATTCCCATATCGCGCCACCTAAAATCTCGGGATTATCATCAAATACCTTTGAGTATTCATCGAGTGATCCCATCGAGTTAAACATGGCATGTACAAACTCGCAGATGTAGAATGGTTTAGTTAGTTCTTTATTTTTGGCAACATTGGCATAGTCTTCGGCAGTACCATACATACGGCCATCCAAGTCGGCAGGATTGTTTCTTCCTGTTCCAAAACGTTCGTAATGAACAAAACGGGTTGGATCAATTGATTTAACAGTGTTCATCGCGGCAACAAAATTGGATCCAACACCACCGCATTCGTTTCCTAGCGACCAAATAATCACTGAAGGACTATTTTTGAAATTTTCTACATTGGCCACATTTCTATCAATTATAGCTGCTTTCATAGTTGGTTCTTCATCAAAACGTCTGTCATAGCCGTGGCACTCACAATTTGCTTCGGCAACCAGCCAGATACCATATTCGTCGCACAATTCATACCAACGGGGATCATCTGAATAATGACTGGTACGTACATGGTTACAGTTTCCTTGTTTTATTACTTCCAAATCGCGAATCATTTGCTCTTCGGTTATAGCATGACCCACATCCGACCAATGTTCGTGACGGTTTACGCCTTTTAATTTGATTGGCACACCATTTACTGTGAAAATCCGTCCTTTGATTTCTACTTTCCTGAATCCTATTTTTGACGATAATATTTCACCTTCGGAATTAGTCAGTACTACTGTATATAAATTTGGCGTTTCAGCAGTCCATTTCAGTGGGTTAGTTACCTGAATTTTTACATTCAATGACTCTTCTTTATTGGATTTGAGCGATGTACCCATTGCACTGCCTTTGGCTATTTCCTTGCCTTCTTTGTCATAAAGCGTTGCCGTGAATGTTTGCGCTTTGGCTGTTTTATCGCTATAATTCTTAATTTTGGCGGATACATCCAGTGTAGCATCTTTGTAGTCTTTATCCAAATCTGTTTTCACAAAAAAATCACGAATATGCACTTGCGGAGCACTCCAAAGCGTTACATTGCGGAAAATTCCGTGCAGACGCCACATATCCTGGTCTTCCAACCAGGCGCCCGAACTGTATTGATAAACCTCTACGGCAATCATGTTTTTCCCGGGTTTCAGGTATTTAGTAAGATCAAAATCGGCAGCATTACGACTATTTACGCTAAAGCCTACCTTTTCTCCGTTTACCCACAAAAAGAAAGCACAGTCTACACCATCAAATGTGATGAAATTGCGACGACCTACCCATTCGGCAGGCAAGTTGAACTCCCTTCTGTAACTTCCCACGGGATTACGTTCTACAAACGATGTGTATCTTTTATCCGGTTCACTCATCACATGTGGGAAATCTTTTTTGATGGTATAACCTAAATTTCGGTAGAAAGGTGTGCCATATCCATGTACTTCCCAGTTGGAAGGTACTTTAATTTCTTTCCAGCCCGAAACATCGTAATCGGACTTAAAAAAATCGACCGGGCGTTTTTCGGGCGTTGGCACCCAGTTGAATTTCCATAATCCGTTTAGACTCTGACAAAGCGACGAAGCATGCCGTTTGGCAACCAAAGCCTCCTGCAAATTGGCATAAGGCATTAATGTAGCGTGATAGGGTTCTTTGTTTATTCCAAGCAGTTCGGGATTTTCTATTTCCGCCGGGATAGGAGCTCCGGTGGCTATACCTGATTGAGCCTGTAATCCATTAATGGAGAGAAAGATCAGAAAAGATAGACTTATGAGTGTGATTTTTTTCATTTGTATGTTCTTGGTAAATTAGACAATGTTAGCTTATTGAGAATATATTGGAAGTAATAAATCCTATCGTCTCAAATTACTTCGGGTTATTCAGGATTAGCAATCTTGGAACCCAATAAGGAAAGCATTTGTGCAGCGTATCGTTTCCCTAGTTCTCTATAACCAGCCACTGTGAAATGCAGATGGTCGGATATACCGGTGCAACCACTCGAAGGTATGACATAGGAGTTGGGAATAGTTTTAGGCAGTGTTGCTATAATTTTATTCATGCTTGCACAAGCACCGCTCTGATCCGTATTCACAAGTTCACCTGCAAGTAACGGAACGTTCTTGGGTTCAAGATTAAGATCTTTCATCAAATTATCATAAACTCCTTTTACTTTTTGTGGCCAAATACTATCGTTCGTATTTGATTCGCCCTGATGTAATAGAATTCCCTTGATAACGCCAGCTTTTTGTGCTAATCTTGCCATTTCTACAAGGCGGCCATAGGGATTTCCATCGTATTCCTTGATCATTTTTTTCATCCAATCAGGGGCAGTTGCAACATATGATTGATAATTATCTTTGTCGAACAGTTCAATTTTGCAGCCGCCTATGGCAACATTAATAACGCCTACCCGAACATTTGCAGGAAGATTAGCAATCATGGTTCTGCCAAAATAATCGGCAGGAGTAAGACCTGTGCGGCATCGACACAAAGGGGGGACGGCAGTATACCATTCACCTTTTACTCTACCCAGATTGGGGCAATCGACTGTTTCCATTACCTGAAAGCGGCTATCTACTGAAATGGTGTCTTGCGCTTCAATTCGGGCATTGCCTTCCATATTGGATTGCCCCAGACATAAATAAATGTAAAAATCCTTATCCTGCGAAAAAACGTTCATATTCGAGATGAGTAATCCTACAAATACAAACAATCCTAGTTTTCTTTTCATGCTTTTAAATTTAATAAACTATTGTCCTGATATTTAATTATTATTTAGCCCAAACTTCTCCTTCAGGTGTGCGTCTCCACTCGAAATAACTATCCAACACTTTGAGTGATTCGGCACTTGGCACTGGTCCTGTGTGTGGAGTTTGTTCGAAATACATCAATACCGGATTGGCATCGCTGAAAGCCGGCCACAGAGGAACGCCTGCACCATTCGGATGACCATATTTAGCAAAGTTGGTCCAATAAGTACCCATAGCATCTGAAATTTCGATGTCACTCTTCGTTGTTTGAGGATTCGATGCATTTAAATGCTCGAAAACATATGCAACCTCTTGCCCGTGCGGCGACCCATAACCAGCACGGGGTGAACCCTCTGGATTGTCAGGATGTTGATCAAAATAATAGTAGAATACTTTCGATTTGCCTGTTTTTGCCTGAAGTCTGGCCCAACTCCACGTTTGCCAACCAAATGCAGCATCACGAGCCAAGTCACGAGCAGTTTTCGGAACAGAAGTAGCACCAACCGGATAAGCTTTTATCAAATCGTCAGCAAATTTGCCATAGCGCGCTTTAACTCCATTAACGTATTCTTCCGGTGTACGTCCGGGCGAAAAACTGGCACCTTCGTCGGAGTTATAGCCTATCAGAACCGGGACATCGTTATATTTTCCTGCTTCATAGAGTTTGTGCTGATCGTCGGTAATTACGTAACCGTCAACAATTGGCCATGACCCGCCAAACCCACGTGATGGGAGTTTATCTGCATCAATTTTCCGTAAATCTGCAATGGAAGAAACTCCGGTAGTTTTTAAATAGGCTTCCCCATCTTTTTCAGCGTATTTCAGGCGTTTCATGTTTTCTCCCGGAAAGGTTTGCGTTTGCCGCGAAGGGCCAAACGAACCGCCACTTTCGGAAATTGCACCTTGAAACAAGCCTTTAGCTAGTGGCGATGCACACAACATACTAACCGCAATACCTCCGGCTGATTCACCAAAAATGGTCACCTTATCAGGATCACCACCAAATGCAGCAATATTTTTTTTAATCCATGTAAGACCAGCAATCATGTCAAGCAGTCCGTAGTTTCCCGAAACATGATTCGGACTTTCGGCACTTAGTCCCGGATGCGAAAAAAATCCAAGTTGACCGACGCGGTAAGCAATACTTACCAACACAACGCCTTTCTTAGCCAGTTTTTCACCGCTGTAAGGCCATTCGCAAGTAGCTCCGGCACCAAATCCGCCACCGTAAATCCAAACAAGTACGGGAACTTTTTCTTTTGCCGATTTTGCCGGACTCCAAACATTCAGATACAAACAGTCTTCACTTTTTCCCGAAGGAGGATTACCATCCTGCATAGGTCCGGGAGCAAATTTAGTGGTTTGCTTCACTCCTTCCCACTTTACGGCAGGTTGTGGTGCTTTCCAGCGAAGATTGCCAACAGGAGGTGCGGCAAAAGGGATGCCTTTATAAACCGTCAGTCCGTCTTCAATCACTCCCTGAACCAAACCTTGTCCTACTCGAATCGGAGCCGGTTGTTGTGCTACAACTAACCCGCCAGACAGTGAGAATAGAAT
>DATFAW010000131.1:0-5942 GCA_035254165.1 Paludibacter sp. | reverse complement strand
CCTAAGTCTTTTTTTCTCCCATTATTTCTCCCGAGTCTCGGGATGTTCCATATGTGTACTATTGTGGTAAAAATATATTTATTGGAAACTACTTAATTACTTTTTCCACTCAAAACTTTCCATGATACGGACAATATCTTCGCGTATATAATTCGACATGGGTGCAATAGAATCTTTGTTTGGCACATTGTTGAAATACAATGCTGCACGAAAAAAATGCTTAGTGCTGTCGGTTAGTATAAACTGAACCGACGAAGCAGTATTTCCTTTTAAATCGTACAAAATTCCGTGCACGTTTTTTTCCGGATGATCAAACACTTTCTCGCCAATACCATCGGCCCGAACACTGTGTTTGTAAACAATTTTTCGTGTATCTTCCAGCAATTCAATCAGGTTTCCGTTTACAGGTTTGTAGCTGCAATAGATGCTGGCGTTAAGTTTCGGGTAATAGATATCAATCCAAAACTTTTCACCCACGGCATTGCGACTGACAAGTTTTGCATTCTTCGGCAAATCGAATCGATAAGGAAGACTCAATGTGTCGATGGTGCGATAGGTGTGTTCCGGCAAGTCTACCCGAAAATATCCATATGGACGAGGAATAGAACTTCTGCCACAAGATACCAAAAGGACAGAAATTCCTGCGACTAAATATATAACAAAGAAACGGAATGCTTTCATTTACTGATTTTTTAATTTTTCGGATCAACAAATTATTCCTCAACGGAATTGTTGAAATCATCTTTTATGTACAATTTTACTTTTTTGATTCGACGGTTGTCGGCTGCAATAATTTCAAACACATACCGTCCGTAATCAATTCGTTCGTTTTTTGCCGGAATGTCGCCTTTTAATTCTAAGATCAATCCGGCCAATGTTTCAACTTCTTCGGTTACTTTCACAAAGTCATCTTCTTTAATCTCGGCAATTTTGAAGAAATCGTTTAGCAGTATTTTTGCTTCGAAAATAAACGTGTGATTATCTATTTTGGTAAATAGCAGTTCTTCGTCATCATATTCGTCGCTGATATCGCCCACTATTTCTTCTAAAATGTCTTCCATCGTAACCAATCCGGATGTGCCGCCATACTCATCAACAACCAGTGCTAAGTGTACTTTGTTTTCCTGAAATTCACTCAACAGGTCATCAATCTTTTTCGTTTCCGGAACATAGTATGCCTGGCGAATCAGGCTTTGCCAACGGAAATTTGCCGGTTTATCCAGATGTGGTAACAAGTCTTTGCTGTAAAGCAGGCCTTTAATGTTATCACGCGTGCCGCTATAAACCGGAATGCGTGAGTAACCCGACTCAATTATAATTTCCAATAATTTTTTATAGTTAGTTTTGATATCTACCACCACCATATCCACTCGCGAAGTCATGATATCAATTACCTGAATGTTCCCAAACTTGATGATTCCTTCGAGCATATCGGTATCTTCATCTTTGCTGTTCGAAGTCAGTTCCAATGCATGGGATAATTCATCCAACGAAATATTCGAATGACTGTGCTTTGCCAACCGGTTATTGACAAATGAAGTTGAATTTACTAAGAAACTTACTAGCGGACTAAACAATTTTTCAAGAGCCGACAAGAATGGAACGGTGAGCGAGGCTGTTTTTTTTGCAAATTGAGTGGCATAAACCTTTGGCATGATTTCAGCGAAAAGCAGAATAGCAAAGGTTATGATGATTGTTTCGAAGATAAACCCTATTAAGGGAGCACTATCAAAATTTAAAACGGTATTGGTGAAATAAGTCAATAACAGAATGACGCCAACATTCAGAAAATTACTGCTAATAAGCATGGTGGCCAGCATCCGTTGGGGGGTACTCAGCAATCGGAGAATGTTATGGTCGGTTTTGCGTTCGCTCTCTTCCAACTCGTTCATTGTCTTCGGATCGAGCGAGAAAAATGCAACTTCAGATGCTGAGATTATTGCCGAAAAGCAAAGCAACAGCAGACTGATCGCTAGCGAGATGGCAGCCGAAATAGTGATTGGGTGAACCGTAATGCCCCCAAAAATAGCATATAAAGCGTCAGTTTTCAATGAATAGCGATCATTTAATTAAGTGATTCAGAATATATGTAATGCTGTGTTTTTTTAAGCAATGTACAGATAAATAGACTTGTAACTCGTAACTATTTGCTTGTAACTACTTATTTGTCTTTTACGGACATGATTTTGTCAACGACAAAGGTGTTGACTCCTCTCCAGGGTAAAGTGCCCAAATATTCTTTATAGTGAAGTTCTACGGTCTTTCCGCTGCATCGCATAAGAGAATCGGCAATAGCTTTGTCTTCGACCGAGAATGGAAATTCATACGATTGAACAGCTCCGGCTGTTTGCGCACGAAAACCGGATTGAATCATTTTGCCTTCATAGGTTTTGAAAATATAGCCTTTTCTGACAAGATAATTTAATTCGCCTGTTTTCACTCCTTCGCCGAAAACAAAATAAAATTTGAAAAAAAACCAAACAGCGAACACTACTACGGCGATAAGCGTTCCAATTGTAAGTCCCTTTTTTAATTTTGGATTCATGCTCTTTTTTGATAAAAGTTGATTTTGGATACAAATATAACTCATTTTTTCCCGTTTCGCTTAAAATTTATTTAAAAAGAAACGAAGTGTTAGTTAAGTATCACTATCTTTACAACGTTTTCAAGAATTCAATGATTTGTTACAGATATGTTGTTTTTGATATGCAAACCAATCAAATTTAGAATGTTATGGAAGATAAACTAGTTACTCTCGCCATTCGTACTTTCCAACGTGCTCAAATGATTAAAGCCGTTTTGGAAGAAAACGGAATCGAAACCGTGATTCATAATCTTAATTTGGAACACCCCGAATTGTCTGTTGGTGTTCGTGTTCGAATTAAAGAAAGTGATTTGCCACGCGCCCTTAAAATTGTTGAAGAAATGGAAAGTGCCTGGGAGCGCGAACCGGTTACCGGAGTGGCTGCAACCCAGAAAGTTCTTATTCCAATTGATTTCTCTGATCAAGTGCAAAAAGCAATTGATTTTGGTTTCCACTTTGCCGATATTCTGGCTACAGAAGTCGTCTTTCTGTATGTTTACTTTAGTCCTGCATTTACAATTTCTTCCAGTCACGAAATGAGCACTTACAGTATCAGCGACAGCGAATTGCTGCATCGCATTATCAGTACTGCCAATGAGGATGTAGAAACAATGACTAAAGCCATTCATGCCCGGATTGCAAAAGGTGAACTTCCGAATATCCCATTTACTTTTGAACTAAAAGAAGGCGTTCCTGAAGATCAGATACTCGATTACTGCAAGAAAAATAGTCCGGCTTTGGTGGTGATGGGAACTCATGGTAAAAAAATATCTACCGAATTAATTGGAAGTGTAACAGCCGAAGTGATGGAAGCCTGCGTTTCGCCTGTTTTTGCAGTTCCTGTTTTGATGTCTATGCAGTCGCCGGATGATATTAAACGCGTTGCTTTTCTGACTAATTTCGACCAAAAAGATTTAATTGCCATCGATCGGGCCATTTCACTTTTTGCGTCAGATAATGTAGAGATGTATTTTATTCATGCATCTGACAAGAAAGAAGTCTGGAGTGAAGTAATGCTTGCCGGGATAAAAGCTTATTTCTCGACACACTATCCACAACTTGGTACAAACTACGAACTGCTAAACGCGACGGACTCGCCGGAGATATTAAATAATTATATGATAACTCATAAAATTGACGTGCTGGCCTTCAATTCACGCCGGCGAAATTTATTTTCCCGGCTATTCAATCCAAGCTTAGCGTATAAAATGGTACTCCATTCAGATACACCGCTATTTGTTACGCATGTTTAGAACCTGAGAAGGGAACTGAACGCAAAATACGCAAAAAACACAAATTCACGCAGATAGTTGAATTGCTATTATTTAGCATGCCAATAAAAATTCTTATTTGCGAAGTTTTGTGTTTTTTGCGTATTTTGCGTTCAAAAGAAACTCCTGAACATCAATTCGCAGCACTCAATACCAAAAATCAGCATAGACAGGCAGATGATCCGAGTAACCGCCCAGGTATTTCATCCCGGCATAGGTTCTGAAAGGTTGCTTGCCCAGGTAGGTATTGTCATTTTCCAGTAAAAAGTCCGCATCGAAAAAATGGGCATCACTCTGTTTCGTTGTAATCGTATTTGCCGACCGGAGCAAGTTTCCGGATACAATTATTTGATCCAGTGCGCCCCAATCGCCCAGGTGCTTGTTGGAACCTTTTCCTTCGGCATGCAATTTATACATTAGGTTGTACAAGTTGCGGGTTGAAATGGAACCGGTGAGCGGCTTTGCTTTTAATCCGTCCAATAAACTGGCATTGGTGGGAAAATCATTGAAATCGCCCATAATAACGATGTTTGGATGTGGATGAGCAGCCAGTAAACTATCTACTTTTTGCCGGACTACCGAAGCAACAAACACCCTTTTATCTTCCGACTCCATCTCGCCGCCCAACCGCGAAGGGAAATGACATACAAAAACATGCAACGTGTCGCCGGTAGGGATGATGCCCGAAGCAAATAAAATATCGCGGGTTCTATTTGATGGAGCTTGTGGATAATGAATGCGGATGGCCTCGTTGTGGATTGGTTTGAATAAATCGGGCTGATACAGAAGTGCCACATCAATTCCCCGTGGGTCGGGAGATTCGTGGTGCAGGTATTTGTACCGGAAGTTTTTTAGCCCGGAATATCGGGTCAGGTCGAACAAACATTTTTCACTCTCCACCTCGCACATACCAACCAGTGCCGGGGCGTCCCAACCTCCAACGGCAGCAATTACTTTTGCGATATTGGCTTGTTTCTTCTGATACTTTGTGTAATTCCATGCCCGCATGCCGGTTGGCAGAAACTCATTGTCGTTGGTGGTCGAGTCGTCTATGCAGTCGAAAAAGTTTTCGACGTTATAGCACATGATTTTGAAATTTTGCTTTTCGTTTGTCTGCGCGCTTATCAATAATGCAACGAAAAAGCAACTAACAGTTAACCCAATATTTCTCGCGAGCTGTTTCATAGTGTATGAAAAAACGAAGATGAATAAACCTTTTAAAATGCCTATAAAGATAAAAATAATATTATTGTTTTTAAAATCTTTGTTTTATTTCAGTAAAGTAAGCCGTTTTGTTGGGTCTCGCGAGTTCCGACTCGCGGTATTTAAATAGTATTGCGAGTCGGAATTATTATTCCCTTTGGTCATGACCGTTGGTTCGCAATACCCAATTCAAAGCATAAGAAAAACCTGGTAAGAGCAACATTATTGAGAATCTGAATTATTATTGTCCGGTAAATATTTTGTTCAAATAATGTCGTCCCGCCGGGACTTACTCTATAAATTGGAACTTATTGGCTACCATACTATCGCTGCTTCCGAAAACGGAATGTACCATATGCAGCTGTCAGAAGACCAGTCTTTCAAAAATACCGATAGGTGTTTTTACAATGTGCTCTGATTATTTGATATCTATGAAAATATAGTAGCGTTAATTCTCTGTTCGAATAGGGATTATAAGTCTTTACTATGTGCCACTATGTGAAAGCTATATGAACCTATGTGTCAATTGTTTTTGAAACTTAAAATGCGATAATAATTTATTTCCACTGCTTAATACCTGTAAAGTCCGCTAAACTTTTCGGAAATGATCTACAAATTTCGGGAAACGTCTACAAAAATGCGCAGCCGTCTCAACTTTTCGGAACCCGTCTGCAAAAGTGCGCAGCCATCTTCAACTTTCGGAAGCCGTCTCAACAAATCGCGAAGCGGTCTCTACGACTTGCGAAGCGGTCTTCAACTTTCGGAAACGGTCTGTAATTTTCGGGAGCCGTCTATAAAACTTGCGCAGTCATCTTTACAAACCGCGGAGGTATCTGCAATTTTCGGAAGCAATCTATAAAATCGGGGAATGAGATTCAGAAATG
>DATFAW010000130.1:0-9109 GCA_035254165.1 Paludibacter sp. | reverse complement strand
CGTGATTTTTTCATAGTATTAGATTTAAGGTTAACAAAGATTGGTAGAATGCCGTGAGGCAAGCTACCTTTCGTCTTTTATGGGGTTATGATTACCTTAACCTGATTTTATGACTCACCGATTTTACTTATTATCGCATGGCATTCCCAAAAGCTAAACACAACTGGCAACCAACACTCCAAAATCCCGATCTTTCAGTTAACGTATGTTACAAAATAGATATCAATCACTGAGTTTTTATTAATTAAGTGTAATCTCAAGCTCTGCAATCACTTATTTAACATTTATTATTTGGGAAACATTAATATCTGCCGTACATTTGCAACGTGATTTTTTCATAGTATTAGATTTAAGGTTAACAAAGATTGGTAGAATGCCGTGAGGCAAGCTACCTTTCGTCTTTTATAGAGGTTATACATCTGCAACTGGCCTCTCCTACCCTATTGGTCAAAACTACCCAAGAGTAATATTTATCAATCCAACATCTCTCAGTATCCCGATTTTTCTCTATTTCTTGCTTAGCAAATTTTCTTACCTACACCCCAGATTTATTGTCTCTTGCCCCATTCAAACAAAAAAGCTACTTTTGTAATTCAAATTCATTCAATTATCATTATGAACATTCTTCTTCTTGGTTCCGGCGGGCGCGAACATGCAATGGCTTGGAAAATAGCTCAAAGCCCAAAGCTTTCAACACTTTTTATTGCTCCCGGAAATCCCGGAACTGCTACGGTTGGAACCAATTTACCTATTGCAGCAGATAATTTCCCTGCTATAAAAGTTGCTGTATTGGAAAATAACATCGATATAGTTGTCGTTGGACCTGAAGATCCATTGGTAAAAGGAGTCGTTGATTTTTTTGCGGCCGACAGCGAATTGAAGAACATCCCGGTAGTTGGACCCGATAAAGTGGGTGCTCAACTGGAAGGCAGCAAGGATTTCTCAAAACAATTTATGTTCCGTCACAATATACCAACGGCAGGTTACCTGAGCGTAACCTCAGAAAATATCGCCGACGGTATTGAATTCCTGAAAAGCCTGCCAGCCCCATACGTTTTGAAAGCCGATGGCTTAGCCGCAGGGAAAGGAGTATTGATACTAACCGACTTAGAAGAAACTATTTCTGAGTTAAAAGCTATGCTCGGTGGAAAATTTGGTGCAGCAAGCAAAACTGTAGTTATCGAAGAATTTCTATCTGGAATCGAATGCTCTGTATTCGTAATCACAGACGGGAAAAATTATAAAATTCTACCGGAAGCAAAAGACTACAAACGAATAGGTGAAGGAGACAAAGGGTTGAACACCGGTGGCATGGGCGCCGTTTCGCCTGTTCCATTTGCCGATGCCGATTTCATGCGTAAAGTGGAAGATCGTATTATCAGGCCAACGGTTGATGGTCTAAACAGCGAAGGAATCGTTTACAAGGGATTCATATTTTTTGGTCTTATCAAAGTAAACGGCGAACCCGTTACTATAGAATACAATGCTCGCATGGGCGACCCAGAAACAGAAGTAGTAATGTTACGCATTAAAAGCGATTTCGTAGATTTACTCGAAGGTGTTGCCAACGGCAATCTGAATGAAAAAACAATTGAAATTGATGAGCGATCAGCTGTAACGGTTATGCTAGTAGCTGGTGGGTATCCGGAAGAATACGCCAAAGGTGATGAAATTACAGGATTAGATAACGTGGAAGGAAGCATTGTTTTTCATGCAGGGACAACCCGAAAAGATGGTAAAGTAGTTACCAATGGCGGTCGTGTAATGGCAGTAAGCTCTTACGGTTCAACCAAGTCTGAAGCTCTCGCGTTGTCATTTGCGAATGCACAAAAAATTCAATACAACGGAAAATATTTCAGAAGCGATATTGGATTTGATTTATAAACACCATGGCAAAAATACTAGTAATTGACGATGAACGCAGTATCCGCAACACGCTAAAGGACATTCTGGAATTTGAAAAACATCAGGTTACTTTAGCTGAAAACGGAAAACAAGGCTTGGAAGCAGCACAGAACGCATTTTTCGACCTTATCTTTTCGGACATCAAAATGCCAGAAATGGATGGGATTGAACTGCTTGGTCGTTTGCACGAAATAAGTATTGAAGCTCCCATAGTCATGATTTCTGGTCATGGCAATATAGAAACAGCCGTAGAATGCATAAAAAAAGGTGCTTTCGACTTCATTGTCAAACCAATTGACCTGAACCGGTTACTGATTACAGTCCGGAATGCATTGGAAAAAAATACGTTGGTTACCGAGACAAAAACACTCAAAAAGAAAGTCGCCAAACGCCATCAAATGATTGGCATTTCGCCGGCTATTGAGAAGGTACGAATGATGATCGAGCGTGTAGCGCCTACCGACGCCCGTGTGCTGATTACCGGCGACAATGGTACCGGGAAAGAAGTTGTAGCCCGATTACTTTACGAACAAAGTAACCGCACCGAGGCTCCCTATGTGGAAGTAAACTGCGCCGCAATACCTTCAGAACTAATCGAAAGCGAGCTATTTGGACACGAAAAAGGGGCGTTTACTTCAGCTATAAAGCAACGTATCGGAAAGTTCGAACAGGCTGATGGCGGCACTATTTTTTTGGATGAAATTGGCGACATGAGCCTTTCGGCGCAAACCAAGGTATTGCGTGTTTTACAAGAAAATGAACTGACACGGGTAGGTAGCGACAAAACCATTAAAGTAAACGTGCGCGTGTTGGCAGCCACTAATAAAAATCTCAAAAAAGAAATTGAAAACGGTAATTTCCGGGAAGATTTATTTCATCGTCTGAATGTTATTCCAATCCATGTTCCAAGCTTGGACGAACGAAAAGAAGATATTCCATTGCTGGTAAATCATTTTTGCGAAATAATATGCAGCGAACAAGGTATTCAACCTAAAACTTTCGACGAAGCGGGTATTGAAACCCTGAAAAACCGCTCGTGGACTGGAAATATCCGCGAATTGCGGAACGTTGTAGAACGTTTGATTATCCTGGGCGGACCAAGCATCAGCAAAGAAGATATTGAAATGTTTGCCTAAAAACCTCCCCCTGTTGCATTTTTTACTACATTTTTGCAAGAAAATCGGATGTACACTAGTGGTACATCCGATTTCGTTTGTCATATAAACGGGGAATGCTAAATCCGAAATAAAATTCACACCAAAAAATTATACCTTTGTCACTCGGCTAGTAAGAAATAGTAATTTATTATTTACAATACATGTTAGAAACGATAAAGGCATTGCGTGAAGGCAATCACTTAGCATTTGAGCAATTATTCGACAATTGTTACGACCCTTTGTGTAGGTATGCATACTCAATTCTGAGAGATATGAACGATGCAGAAGACGTAGTGCAAAAAACGTTTTGCAAATTGTGGGATCAACGCGAAACGTTGAATATCCAAAGCTCTATTAATTCATATTTATATCGTATCATTCATAACGACTGTATAAACACAATTCATCAGCAGACAAGCCATCGGGAACACAACCTGAATTACTTATCATCAATGAATAAAGATGTGAACTCCACGATTGAACACATTGAAAATTCTGATTTACAAAAAGCTATAGACATTGCACTTGCGGGACTGCCACCTCAATGTCGCCGGGTATTTGAAATGAGCAGGATAGAACAGCTATCGTACGCCGAAATAGCAGCGCAACTCAATATTTCTACCAACACGGTGGAAAACCATATTTCAAAGGCACTTAAACTACTTCGCGTAGAATTAAAAGATTTTTTATTACTGTGTTTGCTACTTAGGTTACTAAAATAAGGAAGCCATGACAAAAGATATAGATAATTTACTGGCACGGTATTTTGGTGGAAACTCATCAGAACAGGACATGCAAGCATTGGAACAATGGATTTCAATGTCGTCCGAAAATCAAGTGTACTTTGACGAACTGACAGAACTTTACGCTAAACTGGCTAATAATGTGGAGACTATGCCTAAGCCAAATACCGAACAGGCGAAAAGGTCATTTATGTCGTACATATCAATGCATGCAAATAGTCAACCAAAACAAGCAATTGAGTTTAAGCATAAACCATTATTCAACCGCTGGATGTTCCAGGCAGCGAGCGTAGTACTGATCTTCACGCTATCAATTTCAATCTGGTTAATTTATTCAGAACATGATGTAGTTTTAGCCACACAGACAACCCTGAAAGAAGGCACATTATCAGATCAGACACAAATAAAATTGTCGAAAAACAGCAAAATTATTTACAGTTCAAAATATGGTAAAAAATCCCGTAAAATACGATTGGAAGGGATGGCTTTTTTTGCGGTTGGGCATAAAGGCAAGGGTACTTTACAAATAAATGCCGACGAAACATTTATCGAGGATATTGGCACCAAATTTACGGTATCCGCTTATCCCGACAGTGATAAAGTACGGGTGAATGTGCGCGAAGGCAAAGTACATTTCTATACAACCAAAAACAAAGGGCTACTTCTTTCGGCCAGAGAGACAGGCATCTACGACAAAAACACCAAAGAATTTTCAGTTATAACACCAGAGGTATATTCCATCAGTAAAGACATAAAACATATTCAATTCAATGGCAAAAATCTGCACGATGCTATGACTGTAATTGCCAAAGCATATGGCGTTGCTATACATTTTGAGCAGCCAAGCATTGGCGAACGCAAGATTACAGTAAATTTTGATGGTGAAAACATTGATATGGTGCTTCAGATCATTGCAGAAACATTGGATTTGAATGTAAAAAAAGAAGCCTCCGGTTATCTAATAAGTAATAAATAAGAAATTTCCCAAATAATGAGTAGATTGATTCGCAAACTTTTAGCATGTATTCTGATTTTATTTTCAGTCTTATTGACCGCTCAAAACAACTATTCGGATAAAATAGTAAATCTCCCGGCAAAACGCGTCACATTAAAAGCCGCGTTGAAAATCCTTAGCGATCAAACCGGCTGTGTTTTCTCGTACGATCCGACAAAAATAGATGATAAACAAGAACTTGTCTTATCAAAGTGCAGTAAGCTTACACTTCAGGCAGCACTCCAAAAAATTCTGCAAAAAAACATTCGTTTTAAGCTCAACGGGAAATATGTAGTTTTGCAAAAAGTAGATACCACAAAGACTCCGGCAGCAAAACCAACTCCAAAAAATGAATTTCAGCAAAAGCAACCGATCAAATCGTCTGTGAAAACTGGCATCGTTGTCAGCGAAATCACAACAAATAAGGGCATAAGTGAGTCTAAAGCCAATTCCATCGAACTACTTGTTGACAGCGTCAAACAAAACGAAGAAATCATTCAGGCAAACCCCACTCCGGGAAGCCTTGTAAAAACAGATTCGGTCTATACACCGCCAACAATAAAATCTGATTTGCAACCCATAGCCAGCCATTCGCCCGACACGCTGAAAATTACAAAACCAAAATTCCGACCTGTTTTTGAGATGGAGCTGACAGCAAACCATCATTTAGCGGCTTTTTCCACTCATATTGGTTTAAACAATATATATTCGATTATTTCAATTGGAACCGACTATTACAAATCACAGCATTTAGGTGTTGGAGCCGGAATTAACCTTATGTTGTATAAGCATTTTGGAGCCAACATCGACTTAATTCAATATGCTTTGATTGCCGGTAGATCTGCAAAAATAAAAATCAGAGCAAAAACAACACAGCTCAGTGCTGCGCTAAATTATTCAATTGGACAGAGGCTGAAGGTATTTGCCGGCTCTTCAGTTTATCAAATAAATTCGAAGTATGTCAGGGGAGGATCCAATACTAATCTAGGGAGATTAATCGAATGCAGCGCTATTTTTGGGATTAAAATTGATTTAGCAGCCAAACGACAAAAAAGAAACAGCTAAGAAAATAGGATTGCACGTATATATTTGAATTAATCCGACTTGCATTGATCAACACTCACAATATGAATAATCATCATTTTTTCAAATTTGAATAGTGGTAAGTTTAGAATTGTTTGTCTTAAGTATATAAAACAAACAAAAACTATCTGCAATCAATTTTAAAAAAATTATTATGAAAAGACTAAATTTGCTGGCAATAATTGCTATTTCATTCAGTTTAACTTCTTTGTTTTCGTGTACAACAGAGTTGACTCCAAGTGCAGGAACAGATGCCTCACTAACAGCAACCGCGATTGACGAAGGCCAGGCAGCAAGTATCAACGACCAGGTAGTTAGCACTGCCGACGACTACATGAACAGTCTTGATGTGGTAGGCTATGAGGCAGTCAAAAGCTCGGTTAATTCAAATCCCCAAAAAACAAGTATCAAATTCACTATAGACAGCATTACAATCACTGTTGACAGAGTTGGTTTGAACGACTATCCAAAAAATATATGCCTAGATTTTGGAACTGGCGTTACCGTAAAACGTGGAAATAGACTTAAAGGCAAGATTTACATTACTATTAGCAGCAAAATGTCCATTGCAAATTCCAGCCGCACATTCAGATTTGCTGATTTCTTTGTAAATGACAACTCCGTAAAAGGCTTCAAAAAAGTTACATATCTCGGTTTGACGGGTCTTTCAAGTAATCCTGCATCGTCTGTTGGCTATCCAAGCTGGAGCATTGCAGCAAAGGACACAATCACCCGTGCAGATGGAACGAAAATAATCTGGAATTCTGAACGCACTCGTACACGCATTGCCACTAATGATACTCCACTTGTCTATTCGGATGACACCTATTCGGATGACACCTATTCAATCACAGGAACATCAAGTGGTGTAAATGCTAAAGGTGTAGCTTACACAATGGTAATACAAGACACTAATCCTTTAATCATTAGTGGAAATTTCCCATACTTCACAAAAGGATCTTTAGTAATTACTTCTGATAACAAAACAGTACTGGTAGATTATGGAGACGGCACAAAAGATACCATAGCTACCGTCACAGTAAATGGAGTGACTAAAGAATTTAATCTTAAAAAGTAAATTGAAGAAGTCACGAGTTACAAGATAATTAAGATACAAGTCACTTCTGCTATTTTATTAAACAAAAAGGTCTGCTGGAAATTATCCGACAGACCTTTTTTAAAGTTCCCTTCCGGGGGATTTAGGGGGTTACACATTAAATCTAAAGTGCATAATATCACCATCCTGCACCACATATTCTTTTCCTTCCACATTCATTTTACCTGCTTCTTTGCAAGCCGCTTCCGAACCTAAAGTTGTGAAATCCGTATATTTAATTACTTCGGCACGGATAAATCCCTTTTCAAAATCAGTGTGAATTACTGCAGCACACTGTGGAGCCTTCCAACCACGTCCGAAAGTCCAGGCACGCACTTCTTGCACGCCACAAGTGAAATAAGTTTGCAAATCCAACAAATGATAAGCAGCACGAATTAAACGAGCAACTCCCGATTCGGACAAACCAACTTCTTCGAGAAACATCTGACGTTCTTCGTATGTTTCCAACTCAGCAATATCAGCTTCGGTAGCAGCAGCTACAATCAGAATCTCGGCATTTTCGTCTTTCACCGATTCACGCAATGCATCCACATAAGCGTTGCCGTTCACTGCAGACGCTTCGTCGACATTACACACATACATCACCGGTTTATCGGTAAGCAGATATAAATCTTTTACTAGTTTTTTGTCTAGTGGATCCAGCTTTACTGTTCGTGCCGATTTTCCTTGAAGCAATGCTTCTTTATATTGAAGATAAATGTCGTAAGTAGCCTTAGCTTGCTTATCGCCTCCGGTTTGAGCTTGTTTTTGCACCTTACTAATACGACTTTCCACTGTTTCCAGGTCTTTCAGTTGCAATTCGTAATCAATGATTTCTTTATCGCGAACCGGATTTATGCTACCATCAACATGTGTAATATTATCGTTATCAAAACAACGCAGTACATGTAAAATAGCGTCAGTTTCGCGAATATTAGCCAAGAATTTATTTCCCAAACCTTCGCCTTTACTGGCACCTTTTACCAGCCCGGCAATATCCACAATTTCTACCGTAGTTGGAACAATACGTTGCGGATGAACCAGTTCAGCCAACTTATTCAGCCGTTCATCAGGAACAGTAATTACACCTACGTTCGGTTCAATTGTACAAAAAGGGAAGTTAGCCGCTTGAGCTTTAGCATTTGATAAACAGTTGAATAAAGTCGATTTACCTACATTGGGTAAACCCACGATACCACATTGAAGAGCCATATTATTTTAGTTTGAAAGTTGAAAGTTAGAAAAGTCAGAAAAGTTGAGTGCAATAAACATTCAACTTTTTTGCGGGTGCAAAGATACGATAAAAAACGGAGAGGGAAATATTGATGAAAAAGCTAATGGTTATGAATCAAGTATATCTCACAAAAAAATGTGATACTTTTTAAGTTCCGAACTCTTCAATCTTTTACTTTCCCCACAAATCACCAATCACTTTCGGATAGTATTTATATTCCAATGCATGAACCTTTTCGGCAATCATATCTGGAGTATCGGTTGGTAATACGGGGCATTTTACCTGAAAAATGACATTACCTTCGTCGTAATTACTATTTACATAATGTATTGTAATGCCCGATTCGGTTTCACCGGCTTCAGCCACAGCTTGATGTACATGATGACCAAACATACCTTTACCACCAAATTTGGGAAGCAATGCCGGATGAACATTGATAATTTTATTTGGAAAAGCATCTATCAATACTTGCGGAATTTTGAGGAGAAAGCCGGCCAAAACAATGCAATCAATATTGTACTGCTCTAAAAAATTCAAAATTTTTTCCCCCTGCGAAAAGTCTTCACGCGAAAAAGTAAAAGATGGAATTTGAAGTATTTTTGCACGTTCATGTACAAAAGCATCCGATTTATTGGAAATAATAATCGGGAAAGCGAATTTATCACTGTTTGAAAAATACCGAATTATATTTTCAGCATTTGAACCGGATCCAGAGGCAAAAATAGCTATTTTTAATGACATTGAGCCTGATTTAAACCTGCACAAAAGCAGGTGATTTGTGCAAAAATAACATTTTTTTTCATCAAAAATGAGGTTATGTCGATAAATTTTGTTTCCTTTGCACCGCAAAATTATAAAACAATTTCTATTTATAAACTTTTAAAAAAAAAATTATGT
>DATFAW010000129.1:0-2254 GCA_035254165.1 Paludibacter sp. | reverse complement strand
TCAGTTTTAGATAGTATTCATAAAACTAGTGTTGAACATTAATAGGTCGTAGCATACCCAATGAAGGTTGGATTATTGGGCAAAAAACCACAAAAGCAGAATTACAACAATTAAGGAGGGTAGCATGTTCATTACGAGGAGTTTTTTTATTTCAAGTATATTCCAGCATTAACAAGGGTTCCTATCATGATTAGGCGTATGGGATGATTTGGGTGCAAAAATATATTTTTTATTGCTAGTTACAATTCGAAACAAAATAAGAAGCTATGCACATTTAAATTATCAAACGAATGTGTACTAATAAATCATTGAGATTAAATAATGTCAAATAACCCGTTAAATAGAATCTTTCGAAACAGAACATTGTTTGTATAAAACTAATTGAATTACTTAGTTACAGTTGAATCTAAAAAAGTAAAGTTATGAAACGTCAGGAAACTTACAAGGAAATTGAACAAATGATGGGGTTGGTTCCAACGATGTTCAAAATTATGTCCGATTCTTCTCTTGAATCGGAATGGCAGCTTTTTAAAAAACTACAGGTTGAGGAAACCGCTATTCCTCCAAAATATAAAGAACTAATTGGTGCAGCCGTTGCTGCTACGTTGAGGTGTCCGTATTGCTCCTATTTCCATACCGAAATGGCAAGATTGAATGGTGCTACTGATGCCGAAATAGAAGATGCAGTGCATTATGCAAAATCGAGCGTTGGATTTAGCACCTATATCAACGGGCTACAAGTAGATTACAAGAAGTTTAAATCTGAAATTGATCATGCTTGTGCGCATATGCGGCAATCACAACCAGCTATGCAAATCCCAATGCAAACCCAAAAAGCAAATTATCACCACCATCATAACTGATAAGTTGATAAGTTGTTTTTTTAATTTCTAATAGAGGCCAGCACTTTAATTGTGCTGGCCTCTTATTTTTATTTAGTCATTCTCATAAATAATTTCTAAAGCAACCAAAGCATTAGAGCCACCACTATCAGTGCAGGAAGCATGTTCATGATGCGAAGTTTTTTTATTTCGAGGATATTAATGCCTAAGCCAATGAGCAGAATACCGCCAACGCTGGTTAGACCCAAGATAATGGAAGGAGTAAAAAACGAACTTGCATACATGGCCAATAAGGTGAGCGCAGCCTGGAAAAGCAGCAACGGAATAGCCGACACGATAACACCCGCACCGAAAGCCGAAGCCAGTAACAAAGCCGAGAAAAAATCCATCAGCGACTTGGTAAACAACAAATCGGACGAACCGCCCGTGCCTTCCTGGATAGTGCCGAGTATAGTCATGGAGCCAATACAAAAAAGCAGAAAAGCCGTAATCAAACCTTCCGAAAATTTATCGCTGCCGATGCGAAAACGTTTTTTGAGGTATTCACTCAACCGCTCCGCTCCCGCTTCGATATTCATCCACTCGCCCAGCAACGAACCAATAGCCAGGCTACTCACCACGATAAGGATATGATCCATTTTCACCACCATCGAAATACCAATAGCCAGCGTAAACAGTCCCACCGCCTGAAAGTAAATGGTGGTAACGCGTTGAGGCATGTTTTTCTTAAGAAGTAAACCTATGGTTCCGCCTATAATTACGGCTGCTGTGTTGACGAGGGTTCCGATCATATCAGTTTGAAAAGTGTAAAGTGTAAAGTTTGAAAGTCGATTCGTTCGAAGTAGGGCAAAAATACATATTTTTTATCTAATTCACAATTTACAAAAAGAAATGGGAAGGACGCAAACTCCCAGTGAAACTGGATTTCCTCATTTTATACGACTGGGGAAAAAGATGTTTTAAAATTATCTTTTATCTCTATTCTTACCATGTGGGTATTACACCGAAAACGTCGGACTACGTACATTTCCAGCATCTGACACAACAGGAAGGTTATTTCACCCCTGAAACAACTCTCCCGACATAATAGAAAGATCATTGCAGCACATTTAACAGGTCTATTACCAAGCTTGATTCATAATGCTTTTCGACAATTGTTTTGATAAGCAATTTTCACCACACCTTGAATGTTAGAAAAGATTTTGTAATTTAGCAGTCAGAAAAACCTATTATCATTTTATAAGATATAAAGTCTTTTAGTCCCCCATGGAGCAGGGCTGTTAAGTTCTAAAGATTATTTTTAAGAGTTCTTTGACATTATAGTTTGCAAAAATTTCAGTAGCCTGTTTGATGGATTTGCTTTCAGTTTTTAATATATTGAACGCAAAATCTCTCAGTAAAGCCAGAATTGA
>DATFAW010000128.1:0-3450 GCA_035254165.1 Paludibacter sp. | reverse complement strand
GAAATATAGTGCTATATGGTGTTTTGTATTGTTGGTCATTTTGAACCTAAGTACAGAAGAAACATACCAATCAGCACTCCAATCAAGTCTATTATTTTGAGTTTTATGTTTTTGTCGCGCAATACAATGGCACCATAAAGGAATGGTACGATTACGCCTGAGCGTCGAATGGTAGAAACTACCGAAATCATCGAGTCAGGCAATGTAAGTGCGTAAAAATAAACAAAATCGGCTGTTACCAGAAATAAAGAAATGTAGGCGATTGCCCATTTGAATTTAAATGGAGTTGTTTTCTCTCGGGTTGGAGCCCACAAAAACAGGGTGATGATGCCCATTATAATAGCCTGATAAAAAGTATAGTAAACTTGAACCGACATAACATCGTATCTGTTCATTAAGTATTTGTCGTACAAACCACTCAGAGCGCCAGTGAGAGTTGCCATGACCAGAAACCAGAACCATTTATTTGTTCTGAGCGAAATGCCTTCTTTCTTCCCAACGACGGAAAACATAAAGAACGAAACTAATGTAATTCCAACTCCGGCAGCCTGGTAGCCATTAAGTTTTTCGCCAAAAATGAGCATGGCTCCTACAACCGTCCAAACAGGTTGGGTGGCTTTGATGGGCGATGCTAATGAAAGTGGTAGATGTTTCAATGCGAAATAGGCGAAAAGCCATGATGTTAAAACAATAACAGCTTTTAAAATAAATAAAAGGTGAGCGTGAAAATCGACGCGGGGAACAAAAAAGATAGATCCTTTGATTAAATTAGGGAAGAATTCGGAAAAGAATAAGAACGGAATAAGAATTAAGCAAGAAAATAAGATTGACACTAAAATTACCGGAATAACAGCATTGTCTTTTAGCGAAACCTTTTTAAAAACTTCATACGATCCTAGTAAAATGGCAGAAATAAAAGCGAGTAATAACCACATAAAAAAACTGATAATGCACAATTAATAATTCGTAAATCAAGGCTTCCTAATTGATAAATATGTCATTAGGATATTTAATGTCTACTAAATACAATCCGTGTGCCGGAACGGAAGCACCCGCTTTACAGCGATTTTTTGCTTCGATTACAGCTTTAAATTCTTCAACGCTCATTTTCTGACGGCCAACCTCGAATAAAGTGCCGACGATAGCACGGACCATATTTCTCAGAAATCTATCTGCCTGAATGGTGAAAATCCAGCCATCGGCTTGTTGGCTCCATGCTGCATGTGTGATGACGCAATTGTTGGTTTTGACATCGGTGTGAAGTTTGCTGAAGCTGGTGAAGTCGCGAAATTCGGTAAGTGTTTTTGCAGCAGCATTCATGGCCTCAAAGTTAAGTTTGAAGCTTTCACGCGCTGCGAGGTCATTCTTAAAAACGTTTTTCTGAGTAACAATATGATATTCATATCGTCGCGAAATGGCATCGAAACGTGCGTGCGCATGAGGTTTCACTTCAACTATTTTGAATACGGCAATGTCGTTGGGCAAAAAACTGTTTAGCTTGGCTGTCAAATCAAAAGCTAATGGCAGCGCGCCTTCGAAATCGAAATGTGCAACCATTAGCTTGGCGTGAACGCCCGTGTCGGTTCTTCCAGCTCCAACAATTTCCAATTCTGTTCGTAAAATAGTGCATAAAGCGCGTGTCAGGACTTCCTGAACCGAAATTCCATTGGGTTGAATCTGCCAGCCATGATAAGCAGTGCCTTTATATGAAAAGTATATGAAGAATCTTTTTTTCACGCTGCAAAGATACGGGTAATTGTTGGCTTCGCCAAGCACTAAAGCCGGGTAGGTGTTGGTAATCGAAGGTTGGTAACCAGTGTGTGTTGATATATAAAATAAAAACGCAGAGCCATTAATTTGTCGCTCTGCGTTTTTATCTAGATGTAATTTTGTTTATGAAAATATCTTTTCAATAATATCGGCATAATGGGCTTCAATCACATTTCGTTTAATTTTCAGCGTTGGGGAGAGGAAGCCGGTTGCAGTGGTCCATTCGTCGGCAACTATTTGATAACGTTTGATTTGTTCGTAATCGCCAAAGAAATGGTTGTAATGTTTTACTTCAACTTGATATCGCTTCGTTACCAACGGGTGTTCGATCATTTCTGCATTGGTGGTATATTTGATTTTGTGTTTTATACACCACGATTTCAAATAAATAAAATCGGGAGACAAAATAGCTGCTGCGAATTTCTTGTTTTCACCCAACACAATCATGTTTTCGATAAATGGCGATTCGGTGAATTTTGATTCGATAGCTTGTGGATTGACATATTTACCAAACGAAGTCTTGAAAATGCTTTTCAGGCGACCGGTTATGATTAATTGCCCTTGGGAGGTGAACTTGCCGGTGTCTCCGGTATGGAACCAGCCTTCGGCATCGATTACCTGTGCTGTTAGTTCTGGGTCTTTGTAGTAGCCTAGCATGACGTTGTGTCCACGACAAATAATCTCATCGCGGTCGGCCAGTTTTACTTCAACTCCCGGCAATGGTAACCCGACAGTTCCGAATTTTCGGCCGTGTTTTCCACGTTGACTCACAGCGATGACGGGCGACGTTTCGCTGAGTCCATAGCCTTCGAATACAGGCATACCAATAGCGGAGAAGAATGATGCAATGTGAGGTTGAATAGCAGAACCGCCAGAAACAACTATGTCGAAGTTACCTCCAATAGCTGCCCGCCATTTAGAATATATCAGTTTGTCAGCCAGTTTGTGTTTTAAGTTAGAATACCACCCCACATTTTCCAATTGAAATTTGGTAGCTAAATTAAAAGCCCAGTAATAAAGTATTTTGCTGGTAAAAGGCTGTTTCTTTCCTGAAAGATAAAGCTTGTCGTATATTTTTTCCAACAATCGTGGTACGCACGACATCATGGTTGGGTTTATTTCTTTGATGTTTTCGGCTATGGTACCCAGGCTTTCGGCGTAATATACCGACATGCCCAGGTATTGATACAGGTAAACCAACATTCGTTCATATGCATGACATAAAGGTAAAAAGCTCAAAGCGGTTTTACTCCATTCGGACGGAATTGATTCGAGACTTTTCAGTTGGTTTACAATGTTGCTGTGAGAGAGCATTACGCCTTTCTGGCTGCCGGTTGTTCCAGATGTGTAAATTATGGTTGCCAAATCGTTAGGCTTAATTCCAGCTTTGAGTTGGGCAAGCTTTTCGGGCTGTGGATGTCCTTTTCCTAATGTAACCAGCTGGTCAAGGTATTTATAGTCGCTGTTTTGATCAACAAAGGTGAAGATTTCCTCGAGCGTTTTGATTTCTGAGAGGATTGGCTCCAACTTGTTGCGCAATTCTTTTCCTTCGATGAATATTATTTTCATCTCGGCATGATTCAGAATATGCCTGTAATCATCCTGGCTGATGGTTGGGTAAATAGGAATGGAAACTGCCCCAATTTGCATAGCTGCAAAATCAAGCATGTTCCATTCTGG
>DATFAW010000127.1:0-14581 GCA_035254165.1 Paludibacter sp. | reverse complement strand
GGGATGTTTCTAAAACAGTACTGTTTTAGAAACATCCCGCTATTTATTTGAATAATTTCAGACAAAGCACGTCTCTGGCAGGAATAGTTGTTTTTAAAGTTTTGCGTGTGTCACCAACGTTTTTCTTCAACCATAGGTCACGCAGTTTGTACACTTCCCTGGCTGTGGTGTTAAGCGTACGGTTCGATAGTGAGTCGGTCACAGAGAATGTTTTCCAATCAAGCGCTACAACTTTTGGCGTATTGCTTCGATTCAACAGGCACACTGCCCATTCACCATTTTTGAGTGGTTTAAGCCAGGTTTCCACACTGTCTTTAACCATATGCCTGAATCCCTGAATTCCCAACGAATCCTGATCAATGGCAATTACTTCCTTGTTCGAAAGCACCGTCAAAGTTTCAGCATTCATCGAACGCAAATCATTACCGGCAATAAGTGGAGCAGCCAGCATACACCAGATCGAAAAATGAGCTCTCGATTCATTCAATGACATTCCATTACCCACCTCAAGCATATCAGGATCGTTCCAATGTCCCGGTCCTGCATTTTTTCTCAGTCCTTCTTGTTTATCTACAATTTGCATCACACCAAAAGCTTTCCATGTTCCATTATTCTGAACACAATCAAAGCAATTGTAAATATCGCCGGTTGTTCTCCATAGGTGTCCAACTTCTTTAGCCCATAACTCGGGTTTGTTGTTGCCCCATTCGCACAAGCTGAAAACAATAGGACGTCCGGCTGCATACAAGGCATCGCGCATGGTGGTGTAAGCACCTATGGCATTCAGGTTTTCAGTATCACACCAGTCATACTTCAGATAATCCACACCCCATTTGGCATACGACAAAGCATCCTGATATTCGTGTCCGCGTCCGGCTGGACGACCACCACAGGTCTTATTTCCGGCACATGAATAAATGCCAAATTTCAATCCTTTAGCATGTACATAATCGGCCAATGCTTTTATTCCTGATGGAAAACGTTTCGGGTCGGCCACAATAAAGCCCAGGCTATCCCGGCTCACTTGCCAGCAATCGTCAATAACAATGTATTCATATCCGGCATCTTTCATACCGGCAGCTACCATAGCATCGGCTGTTTCACGGATTAACTCTTCGCTTACATTGCAAGCAAATTTGTTCCAACTATTCCAGCCCATGGGAGGTGTGAGTGCCAGTCCTTGAAATTTCTGTGCATTTAAAGTGGTTGTAAAAAAACACACCATCAATAAAGCGATAAAATTTATGTTTTTCATTTTGAGTTATTTATTTAATATGTTTTTACCTCTGCCTAACCCTCACCCGACCTCATCCGACCTTCAGGCACCTTCTCCAAAGGAGAAGGAAAAAGGATTAGTTTGGTTTCTAGAGGGAACTGGATTACTATAGAATGATCTTTTTAGATAATTAGTCGCAATATTTCTTATTCCCCTTTAGGGGTTAGGGGTCATTACAATGCTTTATTTTTTGTTATCAGTTGCTTGATCGTTTCAACCGATTTAAACGTGCGATATCCATCAGCCGGCGTGTTGATGCAATAATCCAACAACCGATCGATAGTAGAAGTAGCAACATGCATGCGGGTATCAGACGAAGCATAGTAAATGAATACTTTCCCATCCTCATCGGCAATCCATCCATTGCTAAACAATACGTTCGATACATCACCAATGCGTTCTTCGCCTTGAGGAGCCATAAAGAATCCTGCCGGTTCGGCAATCAGTTTTGTAGGGTCTTGCAAGTCGGTGAGGTAAAGATACAACACATAACGTAGTCCGGCAGCACAATTACGCACACCATGTGCCAAATGCAACCAACCTTTTTCTGTTTTGATTGGATGCGGCCCTTCGCCGTTTTTCAATTCTTTGATAGTATGGTAGTAACGGTGATTAATAATTTTCTCATCTTTCACTTCGGCATTGGCCATATCGTCAACCAATCCCCAACCAATTCCGCCACCGCTACCAGTATCGATAAATCCATCCTGTGGCCGGGTATACAATGCATATTTTCCATCTACAAATTCTGGATGAAGCACCACGTTGCGCTGTTGGCTTTTTGTTTTCAAATCAGGAAGGCGTTCCCAAGTCAATAAATCTTTAGTACGTACAATACCGGCCGCAGCTACTGCCGCTGATAAATCGCCTGCCGGAGCATTCGGGTCTTTGCGTTCGCTACAGAAAACACCATAAATCCAACCATCTTCGTGTGCCGTCAGACGCATGTCATATACGTTGGTATCCGGTTCATCAGTTTCAGGCAATGTTACAGGCTCATCCCAGAAGCGGAAATTATCCACCCCATTCTCGCTTTCGGCAATGGCAAAAAACGATTTACGGTCGTTTCCTTCCACGCGTACCACCAAAATATATTTGCCTTTCCATTTCATTGCACCTGAATTAAGGGTTGCATTTACTCCAATACGTTCCATTAAATATGGATTAGTTGCCTGATTAAAATCGTAACGCCAAGCAAGCGGAACATGTTCTGCGGTAAGAATCGGGTTTGTATAACGGTCGTAGATTCCATTTCCAAATGGAAGCTTCTCATTTTTCTTACTCAATAATTCTTCGTGGTGTGCTCTGAGGTGATTCAAAGCTTTGATAAATTCATTCATGCTCTTATATATTTATTTTTTGATTATTTCTGTATTTGGTCTCAAAACCAAAGTATTTGTAGTCAGTTTTAATGTGGCTGGCATTACTCCTTCCGAACTTGCCGTTAGAGTTATTTCGCCAGCTTGTTTTGTCGTTTTTACAATGATCTGAGCCAGTCCGTTGAAAGTCTCCCGTTTCCATTGCGGAGCAGGATTCGAAGCCGTTGCCACAAACTGCTCGGGAGCGTGCGAAGCCGGATCGCCATTTCCTACACCGATAATCTTGCCCGGCCCGCTTAACGTGAAAACAATTTCCTTGTTTGCTGTTGGCACCCAACGGTTTTTTAAATCGTTTAGCCGAACTGTGATGACCGCGACATCTTCTCCATCAGCATTCAGTTGAGAACGGTCAGCCAATAGTGTTACTTTAGCCGGTGCGCTGGTGGTTTCAACTTGTTCCGAAACGGTCGGTTTTCCGTTTACAAATCCTTTGGCAACAAGCGTTCCGGGTTGATACGCCACCTCCCACTCGAGATGTCCGTTTTTCTCCATCGTTTTCTTGCCCAGTGATTTTTTGTTTAGCACCAATTCTACCTCTTCGGCATTGCTATAAATAGTTACTTTTATGTTTTTACCTTCGCTGCCTTTCCAGTTCCAGTGCGGCATGATGTGCATCACCGGTTGTTTTCCCCACCATGATTTCAGGTAGTAGAAAATATCTTTCGGGAAACCACAGAGGTCGACAATACCAAATTGCGAGTTTACAGCCGGCCACACCAGTGGATTCGCTTCGCCTCTGTAATCGAATCCCGTCCAGAAAAACAGGCCCGACAAAAACGGACGAGCGGCATAGAATTTCCAACCCGACTCGGTACCCACATTCTCCGGCATGCGATTGCTGGCGGCCATCCGGCCATTAGCTTTATCATCTACATAAACACCACGCGTTCCTATCGTGTTACTTTCCTCGGTGCCAATACCACTTTGCCATGGGAAATTTTTATGATGCTCATCGATATTTCCCTGAACAATATAATTGTAACCCATTACCTGAGTTGTTTTTCCACTTCCATTTTCCCAACCTCCCGAAATGGCAACAGTAAATGCCCGCGACGAATCAATTTTCTGTGCAAACTCCTGCATGGTTTTAGTGATACGTGCTCCTTTTTCGTTGCTTTCGATAGCCCATTCTTCATTTCCAACAGACCAAAGAACCACCGAAGGATGATTGCGGTCGCGCATCATAAAGCGCTCCAGCAAATCAAAATGCTCCTGATTGATTCCCATCAGGCGGTTTTCGTCGAGAACAAGCATTCCGAGACGGTCGCAGGCATCCAGCATTTCCGGTGTGGCCGGATTGTGCGAAGTGCGAATGCCGTTGTTGCCCATCTCTTTGAGCTTTTTGATTCTGAATTCCTGCAAAGCATCAGGTATGGCGGTACCCACCCCTGCATGATCCTGATGCATGTTGGTTCCGACAATCTTTACACTTTTGTCATTCAGAAAGAATCCCAGATTCGGATCAAAACGCACCGTTCGAATGCCGATATTGGTTGTATAACTATCCACAATCTTGCCCTCGGCAATAATGTTGGTTTTCAGTTTATATAAATACGGATTTTCGAGCGACCAAAGAGTTGGCTTGTCCACCTTTATTTTTTGGAAATAAATATTATCCATATTTCCACTTAAGCTTACATTTTCAAGTTTTTTAGATACAACTTGTTGGTTATTAGCATCCATCAAGCTTTGTTCGACGGTAAAGACAGATGGTTTATCGTGTTGATTCTGCACTTTAGTGCGCACGGTCAGTTCTGCATCGTTGCCGTTCAGTGCCGTTGTTACAAATGTGCCGAATTGAGCTACGTGCAGTCGGTCGGTCTTGTTCAACCACACATGACGATAAATACCTGCACCTTCGTAGTACCAACCTTCTTCAATGCTCGCATCCACCCGGACAGCAACTGTATTTTCACCCCCATAATTCAGATAATCGGTAATGTCATACACAGAAGTGGCATAGCCGCTTGGCTCGTTACCCACGTAGAAACCATTGATCCAAACCGTTGCATTGCGGTGCACACCATCAAACTGAATACTTATTTTTCGTCCAAGATCAGATGCAGCCACTGTGAATTTCTTGCGATACCAACCCACCGATGTCTCGGGGTATTTGTAGCCAATGGTTTTATATCCGTGACTGTGACTTGCATCGCCCGAAAAAGGAAGCTCCACAGCCCAGTCGTGCGGCAGATCCACTTCGCGCCAGGTACTGTCTTTGAATTGCGCCGCCGCAGCTCCATCACCGTATCCTGCTTTGGAAAAGTAGGTGAAATAGCTTGTTCCCGTCGTAAAATCTTTAGCATAATCGGCGGCATGACCCAGCGCAAAACGCCAGCCAAAGTCCATCAACAGATGCTCACGAATTTCTACATCCTGTTTTTGAGAAAAAGCAGGAAACGAAACAAGCGTCCACACAAACAATATCATTAATCTCATCTTCATAACTATTCCATCAATTATTTCAAAACACAAAATTTCTTAGTTCCTGAAAAATTATCGCTTTTTATTTTCAACAGATAGATCCCATCATCAAACTTTTCAGTACTCATTTTCATTGACGCACCACCATCATATTGATAATGAAACATATCCACCAACTTTCCATCCATCGAATAAACTGAGATATTAGTCAGAGCCGGAATTTGTGACCCGATAGTAATACTCAGGCTTTCCTTGGCTGGATTAGGAAAAAGCTTGATTTCCTGCGCAGCAGCTTGTGGATTTTCAACGGCAGCCGTGCTTGATTTCAAAACAATGGCAGTTGTAGAGACTGTTGGCAAAACAAGGGTGAATGAATTCCCGGATACAGTTACCGAACTACTTTTCAAGGCATTATTGGTATGCGAAACAAAAGTCTCAGTGGTTGGTAATGCAGCTATTTGCAGGGTGTTATATGTTCCATTTGCCACCAAAAAGTTGGATAGATTTACTGTTACTCTATGTGTTGCACTCAAGTCGCGATTGACCAAAATCACTGTCATCGAATCAGCATTGCTGCTAACTGTTGTATATCCCGAAACCGTGTTTTCGAGTGTCGATGTACTGGTTACGCTGTTATTTTTGGCATAGCGGCTAAACAAATGCAAAGTTTCCCACATTCCCACATTCCATGTCCATGGAGTGTAGATTTCAACACCATTATTAGCAAATGTCCCTAACAAAGAAGCATACAGAACCGAATTGACATTAGCATTGGTAGAATTAATTCCAGACTCACTCAACCCAACGGTGATACCATGGTTTGCACCAAAATAGGTTGTCAACCAATCATTTATTCTTTGAAAAATATACTCCTTATTTTGTGTATCATCCCATCCACCATTGATTGATTTAACCCCATTTGCTCCCGGATAAGCATACGTTTTATCGTAGAAAATGCGGTGTAGCTGCAACACATCGGCATCGGCTGTTTCGCCTGGGTACCAATGAAGATCAACAACATCTAGCAGTTTGATGCCAGTCGCTTTTTGCTCATCTGCCACTCGTTTCAAAAAATATTCGAGCCAGCAATAGTATTTCCCATTGATATTCAGTGTTTCAGAACCCCAGTTATACCATTGCCACTCATTGGCAGTGACCGGGCCACACAACTTAATTCCGGGAAACAGTGCACGAGCTTTTTTTGCCACTGCGAAGTATTTATCCATAAAAGCTGATGCAGCAATTTGTGTTGGCATTACATCATCGTGCGTTCCGCTCCAAATTTCAGGTTCATTATCCATGTTCCAATACTGGAAATTAGAAGAGTTCAGTCCAATACCTTTAGCTCCAAACCAATGGTTGAGAACCTCAGTGGTTGAATCGGCAGGCCAATCCATGGTGTAAAGTAACGGATTGCCGTTTATCGTTGCAGTAGTTCCACCGGTAGCATTTGCAGTACCGCCTCCGGCAAGATTTTGTGAACAACCGCTCCACCACTGCGATTGGTTGTAACCCCAGTCGTTGAAGTTGTTATTCTTATTCGAAGCCACCTTTCCAATCAACTGGAAAGCCCACATCACTTGCATATCAGGCACATTAGCCACAATATTTTTCGACATTGCATCCCAGTCGTGATCGTAAACATTGTTGTACCAATCGGGATGACTCGATATTTTCTTGCGCCAATTGTATTTGGTAGCATTATTTCCACCGTTTTCGCGAGTTAAACGCAATCCTGATTCTTTGACAAGCGCTATATCTGCAGCAGACGCAGCAGTTCCAAACGAATTGGAGAAACTGCCATTGCGACCGTAAATGTAAGGAGATACGGCTTTCTTACCATCCGCGGCATTCACCGTCACAACTACATCCTGAGCAGATAAAGCAGTACCGCAGCATAATAGCAGAATAAAAAAAGGAATATACCACCTCACCCCTAACCTCTCCCCACAAGGGAGGGGAATTATATCAGTATTATTTGTCATAATTACTCTGTTTTTCAGTTATATACATCGGTTGAATTTCTTTATTTAAAAGAATACCCAGTGTCTCTGTGAATTTTTTAAAGTCAGCTGCCGAAGCATGTCCTGCATACGGCACATAGAAATGATTCGGATTGTTGAACGCATTTCGCCAGAAAAGCACATAGCTTATTTTATAGGGCTGAATTACCGGCAATAGAACCCGTGTGAAATAATCATTTACCTTTATACCTTCCATTCCAGTTTCGGCCATTACAGGCACTTTCCCTGTTTTTGCTGCATATTTAGTTACGATAGACAATCCTGCTGTCATTTTCTGTTTGTACACATCCAAGTCTTTCTTTTCTGTACCAAAAGCATAGGTGTCGAAACCGACAATATCCACCCATTCGTCGCCCGGATAACGTTCAAGATATTCTTGTTCGGTAGCCACATCGGCAGGAGAAAAAGCATATAATAAGTTATGAACCTGTTTTGTATCACGTAAGTATTTCACCGTCATACGGTAAAGTTCGTTATATTCGCCGGGCGTGCATTGTTTGGCTCCCCACCAAAACCAACTGCCGGTATGTTCGTGATACATCCGGAAAATAACCGGAATCGGGTCTCCGTTTTTGTCTTTCAAATCCTTGAAAAATGCAGCTAAACGGTCGAGATACACCAAGAACTTCGTATGGTTGCTTCCCCTTGTCAAAATACTTTTTACAACTGTGTCTTGTGCGCAGTCCCAAGCAGTTTTACCAGTAGCAATATTATCGCCATGCCAGCTAATCGTATTGATGCCGCCACGCTCATACACTTCACGAATCAGGCGTTTCATGTCTGAGAAACATATTGAGTCCAGATTACGGTCGGCAGCAATTTCGATATGACCTAGTTCCCACCCTGCAACAGCAGGATAATCACCAGCAGTTTCTTTCACATCCGAGCGTCCGGCAGTTCCATACCAGCTATGTCCGTAAGCTGCGTCGTCCTGATGCGCCAACATAATTCCTTTTCCAAGGTTTTTCAACATATTATTGAACAAAGCCTGTGTTGGTGTAGTAGCATTCATATCTACCAGAGTAGGTATATTTTGCATTTTCATCACGTACTTTTTCACCACTTTCACTGTAGCATCAGTATTGAAAACAGCGTTCAAACCTTGTTCCTCCTGTGCCGGATCACCTAAATAGTCGTCGCCTTTTACCCAATACACATGTTTTGGATTTGGACGGCCGAAACCACCCCAAGCCCAGAAGTTGCATCCTGCCAATACATCATTGTTTTTCGAAGCTTTTACAATTGTTTCGAAAACAGACGAATAATAGGCATCGCGCAGTGAAGTTGAATCTTGCAAATTATATTGATGATGATCGCGTGGAAAACCAAACTCTTCCAGTACAATCGGTTTCGATAGTTTGCGGGCAACAGCCATATGGTTAGCCATATACTCCTGTGTTTTATCAATACTATTTTGCAAAGTTCCCGGCATGTCTTTCACATCCAGCCAACTCCAGTTTTTAGGCCAGATATGCATGGTGAGGTAATCGATATTTTTATCGGCATGAATTTGCTCAAACAAACCCATATCCATTTCACAGCCCCATTGTCCTTCGGAACCAATAGTGACCATGTGATTTTTATCCAACGATTTAACATAAGCCAAAACATCTTTCAGCCAAGATACAAACAGTGGCTTATTCTCGTCGGAGAATGCACGCGGTTCGTTACCTATTTCCCACGAAAAAATGGCAGGATCTTCGGTGTACTTTTTCTTTGTGTAACGGTTGGTGCGCGAAATAACGTGCCTAATGTGGTTTTTCAATAACTGACGACATGCTACATTTCCTGCATATTGCTTCACATATTCCATGTAAGCCGGCCAACCATCTACCGACGGTACGGGATTCTTGCCTTTACCCACCCAGTTTAAGTACTGGCTGTAACCGCCCGACCATTCCCAAGAGTTGGTGAAAAACAGCACCGCTTTCATTTTGCGTTTACCTAATTCAAACATCAAAAAGTCTAACCCATCAAAGATAGTATCGTTATAAACACCCGGTTTTTTCTGCAATGTTGGTTCTACTTTCGAAGGCACTCCATTATCACCATCGGCACCTATGAGTACCCGCAGATTATCAATGCCATTTGCTTTCATAAAATCCAACTCGCGAACCAATCTCTTGCGATCCCCACCTTCGCCCTTTGAACCCAAGATAGCACCATACCAGAAGTTAGTTCCGATATAATAATAAGGTTTATCGTTCAGGACAAAATGAGCATCTTTCATCTGAACAAGCTGTATAGGTTTAGCAAAACAGCTCATAGATATTAACAAAAAGAAAAGAACCCCTAACCCCAGAAGGGGTACTAAGTTAGTTTTGTTTTGTTTATTAGTTTTATTCTTCATTATTTTCATTTTCAGTAAATAATAGTAATACTTCTTACTCCCCTTTAGGGGTTGGGGGTGGTCGTCTTTTACGGTTTATATTCCAACTTATCCGTTCTAAAAGGCATTAAAGGCAAACCATTCACATCGAACAGATTTGGCATTCCATCATTTGTAAAGCAGTACCGCACAGCAACTGGTATTTTTACCTCATTAGCAAAAACTGTAATAGAACCATTCTTCTCCAGTTTAGCTGTTGCCGGGTAGAATTTCTGGTCTTCGCCGGCGATCTGGAAACTATCAATACTTTTGGCTTTACTTCTGAGTTTTCCGGCTGACTTAATCGTTATGTTTATTTTGTTTTTCTTTATAGTAAAGCTTGAAAAATGAGGAAAGTAAGGATTTAAAGCTTCCACTCCATATTGTTCTTTTAAGGCTATATTCACCAAACGCAGACCCACTTCTTTCTTTATTTTGGGGTGAATATTGGTTATGTCATCTACCAAATCACCTACTACCACCATTCCTGTTTTCGGGAGCTTCAGTGCCGTTTCTTGTTGTTCACGCAAATAAGCAGCGCTATTTTTCCAGTAACCATTCCAGGGAGCTATTTGCACAAAATAGAATGAAAATTCATTTTTGAAGGCATTGCGCCATCCCTGAATCAACCCGGCAAATAGTTTTCCATAATCTTCCGGTTCACCGGTATTAGCTTCACCCTGATACCAGATAGCTCCCGCAATTTTATAATTGACCAGTGGGTGCAACATGGCATTATAAATAACCGACGGTTCAACCGGTGCCCAATTCACTGATTTGGTTTTGCCGGCCAGTTTTTTTAGCTCCATATCATGCTGATACACTTCATTTGGAGTCCATGCTTGCACACAGGTTCCACCCCAATAGGATGCAATTAAACCTACAGGAACCTTCTGCGTTTCATTTATCTTTTTTCCAAAGAAATAACCTGCAACACTCATAGAAGGAGTTGTTTGGGGTGAGCTGATTTTCCATTCTCCATCCGAATCGGTTTGTGGGAAGGAATTGTATTTGTGCGATAGCTGGAAGAAGCGCAACTGGTTGTTGGCTGATTTAGCCACCTCATCACCCGCATCGAGTACTCCTTGCTCCCAGTTGAAGGCGTATTCCATATTCGACTGGCCGGAACAAAGCCATACTTCGCCAATTAAAATGTCGGAGACAACTATCTTTTGGGTATTACTAATAAAGGTAATGGTATAGGGACCACCTGCTTTAGGTGTTTTCACAATAGCATCCCACGACCAGTCTTTCGCCGGATGAGCGACTACTGTATCAGAAGGATTCCAACTGCAGCTGATTTTAACCGCGTTACCACTTTGTGCCCAACCCCACAATTTCACATCAGCCGATTGTTGTAATACAGCATGATTACTTATAATGGCCGGCAAACGCAAACCCCATTGGGCAGAGGCAGAGAAAGAGAAACACAAGAGGAGAAAAACAACCCCTAACCCCTGAAGGGCAACTAAGTTAGTACCGTCTTTGATAAATCGTTTAATGTTCATATTCTTGTTTTTTAATCAGTTTAATTTCTTTAACTCATTCCCCTTTAGGGGTTAGGGATCATTTATTTCAAGCTTGGCATTTTATCCCGGGTAATCACATAGTCGTAGCTGAAATATTTTTTCCACCAGGTAGCACCGTTGTGTGAATCAGATTCAGTATAATCGCCGTTCCAGGGCATAAACCACGACCAAGTATCACCATATTCTTTCATCAAGGCAGGATCAGGTGCAGAGCCACATTCACTCAGCGTAATCAGCTTTTTACCTCCAAACAGTTCCTTCACCTTCAAGAACGAAATATATTGTGACCCGTGCTGATTAGCTCCCGGGTAAATATCCATGCCCAAAACATCTACATACGCATCGCCCGGATACCAATTTACGGCGTCGGCAGTTGCATCAGTTGTCCACACCCAGATCAGATTATTTAACCCGTGGTAATTCACCAATCGGTCGAACAATAGTTTCCACAGGGCTTTGCAAGGTTCGGCACCTTTAGCACCCCACCAGAACCAGCCACCGGCAGCTTCGTGCAACGGTCGCCAAACTACCGGAATACCGGCATCTCTGAACTGTTTTAGGTATCCCGCAATCACGTCAATATCAACTATCATAGCTTTATACTCCGCCGAAGTTGGATCGGACACTTTGGTTATATCAAAAGTAGTTCCAGTGTCGGGCAAAGTGGCGGCAGAAGGCACATAAAAGCTTCCGGTCTTGGTCAATGGGTCGCGCCAATGCCAGGTCATAGCTACAATTCCGTTGTTATTCCACCAATCTTGTCCTAAGGTAAAAGGTGCAGAATACTCCACCCAATTTGCTCCAATAATAGTATGATTAATCAAATCGAATCCAGTCAATGCCGGCCATTTGCCTGTTTGTGTGTGCACCCAAGTGGCTTCGGCAATATTGGTACTATAGTTGGCCATTGTTCCCGAGATAATATTAGTCCCAAAATTAGTTTTTAAGAAATTGTACAAATTCACTGCCTGAGTACTTGGGTTTGGTGTAACAAGCGAAGTCGCAATATTAAATGCACCTATCCCGGCGGCATTGTAGACTGCCGTCATATAATCCAACTGGATATAACCCCAACTCTTTATGATAGCAATAGTATGTGCCCCGGCCGAAAGTTTCACCTTGCCAGCCGAAAGGGTAGTCCACACGTTAACTGCATTGAATGTAAGCGAGGCCAGTTTGGTGCCATCAACGTACAAATCGTTTATTTTTTCACTTCCCGAAGTGGAATATCGAAAACTCAAGTCGTAATATCCTGCCGTAGCAGCTTGAACGGTAAAAGTAACATTACCGGTGTTTGTGTTTACATATCCGGCTCCCGAGTAACCACTGAGAGCAGTAGCAATAGCAGCATCGCCGCTGATAGCAGCCTTTTCGGCCTCATACACTCCGTCAACGGAATTACCTGTTGTTGTAAAAGTGATTTTAATTTCTTTAGAATAATTTCCCGAAGCATCGCTTATTGCATTAGCCGGAATAATTAAAGTATAGCTTGTACCGGGTTGCAGTGTTCCAGCAATGGTAAGCGTTTGAGAGTTAACCGTAGCAGAAACAGCCACATTGTTTAAGAGAATTTTAGCAGAAGACGACAATACGATTTTGTCGTTATAGTTAAAGGAAATGATTGCTTTTGGATCAACAGCCGTCGCCCCATCGGCAGGAGTGCTGGATATTAGCAAAGGGGCGGTGGTGTCAGCATTTTCGTCTGATTTACAAGCTGTAAAAGACACAAAAAGAACAACAAGAAGAATTGAAAAAACGAATATTCTATTGAGCATAAAGGCAGGAAATTAATATAAATGAAAGAGATATTTGAATACTTAGCAAATTTAAATCAAAAAAGGACTCCTACATTAACAAACAACTATTTATTCAGCGTAAGGTATAAAAAAAGGGGAATTACCCAGAGAGTAACTCCCCTTTACATAAAACTAAAATTTACAAAAAAACTAATACACTTATGGATTTTACATCCCTATCAATTGGAATTTTGGAGCTAGTGCTGAACTCGATTTTTTTTCGTAGCGAATGTTATCTACGCAGAACCCTGTAAAGTTGACATTATTAGGATTCCACCCTTTGACAATTCCCCAGTCTCCAGTATCAACTGTTGGGTCTTGTAACCCTGTTGTTGGTATCGTTATTGTTACCCACTGACCACCTGTAGAGTATTTATTATTAACTATTGGTAAAGAAGGGATGAAGTTAATTTCTTTATTCCCCGATAATCTTAACTTAATCTGAACTTGATCATCAACAGGTATATCCTGACGAAGTCGTACATCCATTTTAATTACGTAATTACTAATGCCTGATATTGTTGGATAAGGTTTTTCTACCCAGTTATCTGCTACCCACCAATAAGCACCAGAGTTCCAATTACTGGCAGTTATTTCAAAGAAGTCGCCGGAAATTCCATCGCCAGCAGTACTTTTTCCATTAGCAATACCACCCCAACCTCCTGCGTTATTGGCTGAATTATTTCCACCTCTATCTTCAAAGTTGAAGATAACCAAAGATGGATCGGTAATCGGATCAGTTCCATAAACAAATGAAGGTGATACAATTTTTTCTCCAACAAAAGAATTCATAGTGAATGTAGTATTACCATGTTTTGCTTCTACCGGAATATATACTGTAATTGATGTTTCTGAACGTACACCATAAAGTACAGCTTTTACATTATCTTCAAAATAAATTGATTCTACGAAGTTCAGATTCTTACCGGTAATGGTCATCAGACCACCAGGAGCCACTGCATGAGTTATGCTTGTAATAGCCGGTTTTGTAGAAGCAATAATAGCTAATTGATCTGTTGATGTAATTTGAGTTCCATTGACTGTTTCCAAAATAACAGGGCCAGTTCCTACACCCGTTGTTGGAACAACAACATTTAAAGAGGCAGCACCAACACTTGGTGTTACATTTACAGTTAAACCTCCCACAAATATTACTTTACGTACTAAATCAAGATCAGTTCCTGCAATTGTTACAGTTTCACCTGCTGTTAAAGACAATGGACTAATAGACGTAAATGTTGGTTTTACCATAGTCAATGCAGCCGAAGTTGCCGTCAAGCCGGAATTAGTATTAAGTACTACAACTCCATTAACAGCAGTCATTGGCACAGTTACATCAATACTTGTTTCTGATTGCGCAATAATTTTTCCATCAACAGCTCCAAAAGTAACACTCTTTACTAAGTCTAAGTTAGTTCCTTTAATAGTAAGCGTTTCTCCATTTTTTACCAACATAGGCGACACCGAAGTAATAGCAGGACCTACCAACTTCATTATATCGGTACTTGCAATTTCTAATCCCGAATAGGTCAGCATTTTCACCACACCTTCTTTAGCTGCCAAAGGCACTTTAACTGTAATGGCTGTTTTTGTAGCATTGATGGTGATAGCAGCGCTATCAATTTTGTTACCATCAGGCAAAATTACTGTTTTGATTAAATCCATATAAGTACCCGTAATAGTCAAATTATCACCCGGTTTTACAGGAATAGGTGATATCGATGTAATCACAGTTGGGTCAGCAATTGTTGCATTTCCAGAAGTATAAACCAATACAGGGATTGT